>SLPP01000196.1 GCA_007131945.1 Paracoccaceae bacterium
TCGCGCCGGGCAGGATCGCCTCGAGCGCGCCGATCCCGGCCATCGCGCCGACCGCCGGCGCCGGGTCGGGCGCGGCGAGAAGCCGGCGCATCTCGGCCCCGATCCGCTCGCGCGAGAGCCCGGCCAGCATGTCGACATGCGCCGCGCAGGCGGCAAGCGCCGCCGGGTCGAGGCCGCGCGCGGCATCGCCATATTGCGCGTGGAAGCGAAAGAAGCGCAGGATCCGCAGGCAGTCCTCGGCGATGCGGGCATGCGGATCGCCGACGAAGCGCACCCGCCGCGCCTCGAGGTCCGCCAGCCCGCCGAGCGGGTCCTCCAGCGTGCCGTCGGCGCGGGCATAGAGCGCGTTCATCGTGAAGTCGCGCCGCGCGGCATCCTCGGCGAGGTCGGTGGCGAAGGCGACGCGGGCGTGGCGGCCGAAGGTCTCGACATCGTGGCGAAAGCTCGTCACCTCGTAGCCGATGCCGTCGGCGACGACGGTGACGGTGCCGTGGGCATAGCCGGTGGGCACCGCCTTCAGCCCGACGGCCGGCGCCAGGTGCAGCACGGTCGCCGGCAGCGCATTGGTGGCGATGTCGACATCGCTGACCGGCTGGCCGAGCAGCGCGTTGCGCACGCAGCCGCCGACAACCAGCGCGCGGTAGCCGGCGCGGGTCAGCATCCCCAGCACCGCCTGCGTGCCGGGTCGGGTGAGCCAGTCGCCGGTGACCTTCCGCGCCTCGCTCATCGCGCCAACCTCTCGGCCAGCATCCGCAGCATCCGCGCCGTCGCCCCCCAGATGTAATAGGGCCCCCAGGGCACGATGTAGTAGTGCCGCCACTGGCCCAGCCAGAGCCGCCGCTCGACCCGGTAGCGCGCGGGATCGGCGAGATGGGCGAGCGGCACGAAGAAGGCCTCCTCGACCTCGGCCTGGCAGGGGCGCGGCTCGAAGGGTCGGGTGAGGTGCGCCAGCACCGGGGTGACGCGGTAGCCGGTCACCGTCTCGTGCGGCGGCAGATGGCCGAGCGGCTCGACGAGATCGCGCGCGAGCCCCACCTCCTCCTCGGCCTCGCGCAGCGCCGCGGCGGTGGCGTCGGCATCGCCCGGATCGATCTTGCCGCCGGGCAGCGCGATCTGCCCGGCATGGTGCTTGAGCCCCGAGGCGCGCTTGGTCAGCAGGACCGAGGCGCCCCCCCGCCCCGCGCCCACCGCGATCAGCACCGCCGCCGGGCGCAGCCTGCGCCCCGGCGGCAGTCGGAACTCCGGGTTGAGGTCGAAATCCGACGACCCGGCGCCAAGGCTCGGATCATGCCTCGCATCACGGCTCGCATCACGGCCCGCATCAGGCCTCGCATCGGGGCCCGCCAGCGCCGCGCGCAACCGCTCAGGCGTCAGGTCCATTGCCGCTTCCCCCGCCCGAGCCCCCGCCCGAGCCCCTGCCGGCCTCGAAGCCCAGCGTCGCCGGGTCAAGGACGTAATGCGCGCCGCAGAACTGGCAGTCGGCGGTCACCGTGCCCGCATCGGTGGTCATCGTGGCGATGTCCTTGGCCGAGTAGATCGACAGCGACTGGCGCACCTTCGCCTCGGAACAGGTGCAGCCGAAGGCCAAGGGCTGGGCGTCGAAGACGCGCGGCGCCTCCTCGTGGAAGAGCCGCAGCAGGAGGTCGGTGGGCTGCACCGACGGGCCGACGAGTTCCAGATCCTCGGCCGTGTCCAGCAGCAGGTTGGCGCGTGCCCAGTTCTCGGCCTCGGCGCCGTCGAGCACGTCCTCGGCGGCGAGAAGCCCGCCCTCGCCCGTCGCCTCGCCCTTCGCATGCGGCGAGGCCTTTGGCAGGTGCTGCAGCATCACCCCGCCGGCGCGCCAGGCCTCGGACTGCCCCGGCAGGCGGGCGCGGCCGAAGCTGGTGGCGAACCGCGTCGGCAACTGCTCGGACTGGGCGAAATAGGTCTCGGCGCAGGCCGAGAGCGAACCGCCGGCGATCGGCGTGATCCCCTGATAGGGCGTCATGTCGCGGCCCTGGTCGATGACCAGCGCGAAATAGCCCTCGCCGATCTGGCCGAAAGGGTCGGCGGCCTCATCCAGCCGCTCGCGGTCGAAACTGGCATAGGCGCGGATCCGCGCCGGGGTGCCCTCCGCGTCGGGGGCGAAATAGTCGGTGGCGATCAGCCGCGCCGGCCCGTTGCCGCGGATCTGCAGCGACAGCCGCCAGCGCAGCTTCAGCGTCTGGCCGATCATCGCGGTCAGGAGCGCCGCCTCGGCGACCAGCGCCTCGATCGGCCGCGGATAGTCGTGCTGGCCCAGCACGCGCTGCAGCACGCCATCGAGCCGCGCGACGCGGCCGCGGATGTCGCTGCGGTCGAGCTGGAAGGGCAGGACGGTATCGTCCCAGGCGATTTGCGCACCAAGGGTCATCTTTTGCCTTCGGTCGGGGCTTGGATTCAGTCCCTGCATATAGGAAGTCAGGCGGCAGGGCCAAGGGTCAATCCCGAATCGGCCCGCCCCGGCCGAGCGGAAGGAACCCGATGACCCCGCGCTACGGCGAGCCGCGCGAGCCCGGCCGGCACTACCGCCGCCGCCCCGGCGCCTATGCCGTGCTCTGGCGCGCCGGGCGCATCCTGCTCACCCACCAGACCGAGCCGCATCCCGAATACCAGCTGCCCGGCGGCGGCATCGATGCCGGCGAGACGCCGCTGCGCGCGCTGCACCGCGAGGTCTATGAGGAAACCGGCTGGCGCATCGCCGCCCCGCGCCGGCTCGGCGCCTTCCGCCGCTTCACCTTCATGCCCGAATACGACCTCTGGGCCGAGAA
>SLPP01000183.1 GCA_007131945.1 Paracoccaceae bacterium
CCTCAGCGGGGGAAAGCCCGGATGCCGGTTTCGGTGACGATCAGGTCGAGGCGCTGGTCGAAGGCGTCGGTCGGCACCTCGTCCAGTTCCTGCGCGGCGTAGGCGAAGCCGATCGCCGTGACCGGCCCGGCGGCGCGCAGCCCGGCCAGCGTCCGGTCGTAGAACCCCCCGCCATAGCCGAGCCGGAAGCCGCGCGCGTCGAAGCCGACGAGCGGCACGATCAGCACCCGCGGCACCACCGGCTCGGCCGCCAGCGGCACGCGCGCGCCGAAGGGCCCCGCGACCATCTCCGCCCCCGGTCGCCAGCGGTGGAAGACGAGCGCCCGGCCGGGACCGGGGATCACCGGCACGCCGACCGGCCCGCGATGCGCCGCCATCACCGGCAGCGGGTCGATCTCGGTCCGCATGGCCATGTAGCCGGCGAGCGACGCCTCGGCATGCGGGGCGAGCGCCGCCGCCAGATGCGCCTGCGCCGCCGCGTCGAGCCCGGCGCCATGCGCCGCCCGGCGCGCGGCGAGCGCGGTCTTGCGCGCGGCGGCCTTGGCCGCCTCGATCCCGGCCGCCCCGCTCACAGCAGGAAGATCGTCGCGAAGCCGAGGAAGGCGAAGAAGCCCATCACGTCGGTCAGCGTCGTGACGAAGGTCCCCGAGGCGAGCGCCGGGTCCATCCCCAGCCGGTTCAGCCCCAGGGGCACCAGGACGCCACCCAGCGCCGCCACCACCTGGTTGCAGATCATCGCCATTCCCAGCACCGCACCGAGCCAGATGTCGCCGAAGATCAGCCAGCCGCCGAGGCCGAGGATCGCCGCCAGCCCGACCCCGTTCAGGATCCCCGCGCCGAGCTCGCGCCAGACGACGCGGGAGGCGTTGGCCGAGGTCAGGCTGCGCGTCGCCAGCGAGCGCACCGCCACCGCCAGCGACTGCGTCCCCGCGATCCCGCCCGTGGACGCCACGATCGGCATCAGCGCCGCCAGCACCACGAGCGATTCGATCGTCGCCTCGAACTGGGTGATGACGACGGCCGAGAGCGACGCGGTGAACAGGTTCACCACCAGCCAGGGCAGCCGCAGCCGCGCCGTCGTCACCGCGTTGTCGGTGACCGAGGCCTCCATCACCACGCCCGAGAGCCGCAGGATGTCCTCCTCGTGCTCCTCGTCCAGCACGGTCATCGCGTCGTCGATGGTGATCACGCCCACCAGTCGCCCCGCGGGATCCACCACCGGGGTCGAGATCAGGTGGTACTTGTTGAACATGTAGGCGACGTCCTCCTCGGGCTCGGTCGCCTCGACGATGCGGAACTCCTCCTCGGTGATCCCGGCCATCGCCGTGTCGCGCCTTGACGAAAGCACCCGGCCCAGCGTCACGTGACCCGTGGGCCGGTGGCGGGCATCGACCAGGATCACGTGGTAGAACTGGTCCGGCAGCCACTCGACCGCGCGCAGATGGTCGATCGTCTGCCCCACGGTCCAGTCCTGCGGCACCGTCACGGTCTCCGACTGCATCAGCCGGCCGGCGGAATGTTCCGGCCAGGCCATGGCACTTTCCACCGCCGCCCGGTCGTCGCTTTCGAGCGCCCCGAGGATGAAGGCCTGGTCGCTGTGCTCGAGGTCCTCCAGCAGGTCGACCACGTCGTCGGTCTCGAGCTCGCGCACCGCCTCGGCCAGCACCTCGCGCGGCAGCGCCTCGATCACCTCCTCGCGGATCGAATCGTCCAGCTCGGACAGGATGTCGCCGTCGATCTCGACGGCATAGAGCGCGAGCAGCGCACGCCGCTGCGGGGCGCTGATCTGCTCCAGCAGGTCGGCGATATCGGCGGCGTGCAGCGGCGCCAACTCGGCCGCGACGGCGGCCGCGTCGCGCGCCTCGACCGCGTCGATGATACGGTCGATCCGCGCCTCGTCGAGTTCCGGCGCCTCGGCGGAATCGGTCTCCAGAAGCGCCGCATCCCCGGCCGCTGCCGGTTCCCTGTTCCCCGGATCGCTCATCGACGCCTCCTGCCTGTCTGCGCCGGGGCCGACCCGCGCGCCAGATGGTTGTTAAGCGCAAACGGAAGCGCGATAAAGACGCGCCGTGCCCCGGGGACGGCTCCTGCCTGCCCGAAAGGCCCCGCATGTCCGACCTGCTCATCGGCCAGACCCTGCGTTTCGCCGCCGATCCATTCGCCGAGGGGCCGGACGCCGCGCGCCACGACAGCCGCGGCGCGGTGCTGGTCGAGGGCGGGCGCATCGCCGCGCTCGGCCCGGCCGACGACCTGCGCCGCGCGCATCCGGCCGTGCGCGTCCATGACTTCGGCGACGCGCTCGTTTCGGCCGGGTTCGTCGATGCCCATGTCCACTACCCCCAGACCGCGATCATCGCCAGCTGGGGCAAGCGGCTGATCGACTGGCTCAACACCTACACCTTCCCCGAGGAGATGCGCTTCGCCGATCCCGGTTTCGCCCGCGCCACGGCCGAGACCTGCCTCGACCTGATGCTGGCGCATGGCACGACGACGATGTGCAGCTATGCCACGATCCATCCCGAAAGCGTCGAGGCCTTCTTCGCCGCCGCCCAGGCGCGCGGGATGCGGGTGCTTGCCGGCAAGACCTGCATGGACCGCAACGCGCCCGAGGGGCTGCGCGACACGGCGCAATCGGCGCATGACGCGAGCGCTGCGCTGATCGCGCGCTGGCACGGGGTGGACCGGCTCTCCTACGTCATCACGCCGCGCTTCGCGCCGACCTCCTCGCCCGAGCAGCTCGCGGCGCTCGGCGCGCTCTGGGCGGCGCATCCCGACTGCCTGATGCAGAC
>SLPP01000382.1 GCA_007131945.1 Paracoccaceae bacterium
ACCGGCTTCGAGCCCTGGTAGAGCGTGCCGTTCATCAGGAAGGTCATGAACTCGGACGCGATCACCGCCTCGGCGTGGTAGTCCATCGTCAGGTAGGGCTGGTCCCAGTTGCCGATCACGCCCAGGCGCTTGAACTCGGCGCGCTGGACCTCGATCCAGTGTTCGGCGAAGCGGCGGCATTCCTGGCGGAAGGCGACCACGTCGACCGCGTCCTTGTTCTGGCCCTTGGCGCGGTACTGCTCCTCGATCTTCCATTCGATCGGCAGGCCGTGGCAGTCCCAGCCGGGCACGTAGCGCGAATCGAAGCCCATCATCTGGCGCGAACGGACCACGAAATCCTTCAGCACCTTGTTCAGCGCATGCCCGATATGCAGATGCCCGTTCGCATAGGGCGGGCCGTCGTGCAGGATGAAGGGCGCGCGGCCGGGCTTCTCGCGCAGCCGGTCGTAGATGCGCAGCCGCTCCCACCGCGCCAGCCAGTCGGGCTCGCGCTGCGGCAGCCCGGCGCGCATCGGAAAGTCCGTCTCGGGCAGGAACAGCGTGTCGCGATAGTCGATCGTCTCGGCGGAAGAGTCTGCGGGCATGGGAATACCTTTGGCGGAAGCGGGGCAACGGCGGCGGTGCGACGGCTCGGCACCTGTTCCCGGCGGCTCGGTCAGAGCGCCGGGCGGCTAATTCGGGGTATCGCCGCGCGAAGGGTCCACATGGCGCGCGTTATAGGCGCGCGCCGGGCGCGGGTCCAGAGGCGAGGCCGCGGCGACGAATCCGCTTGCAATTGCTGCGTATGCAAAGAACATTACCACATGGAAACAACTGCCGAATCGGTCCGTCCGCAGATGCTCGAATCGCCGCCGGACCTGAATATCCCCTCGGGCAAGGAATACTACGAGCGGTCGCTGACCGTCGCGCTGCTTCGCGCGCGCGAGGTGACGATGCGGCGCTTCAAGCGCTTCGCCGATGCCCATGACCTGACGCTGCCGCAATGGCGGGTGCTGCGCGCGCTCGCCGATGGCGAGCCGCTCGATGCCGGGACGCTCTGCCAGCGCTGTGTCATCCTGCCGCCGTCGCTGACCCGGATCCTGCGCGCGCTGTGCGAACGCGGGCTGATCACGCCGGTGCCGAGCGCCGATGCGCGGCGCCACACGGTGACGCTGACGGCGAAGGGCAAGGCGCTGTTCGACACGCTGGTGGTGCAGTCCGAGGGCACGCGCCGCGAGATCGAGGAGGCGTTCGGGCCGGAGCGGATGCACCAGCTGCTCGATCTGCTCAACGATCTGCGGGCGATCACCGAGGCGCTGCCCGAACCGGGCCAGCCGGTGAACGGCGGGCGCTGAGACCGCTCAGGCGCGCCCGGAAATCGCCGACAGCGTTCGCGAATCGACCCCGATCGAGCGCAAGGCGGCGTGCCACTGCGCCTCGCCCGGCGCGTCGACGAAGATGAGCTCCTCCTGCGCGTCGCAGGTCAGCCAGGCGTTCTGCGCCAGTTCCCCCTCGAGCTGGCCGCCGCCCCAGCCGGCATAGCCCAGCGCCAGGACCCAGGCCGATGGCCCCTTCCCCTGCCCGATCGCCGTCAGGACCTCGGTCGAGGCGGAAAGCGCCAGCCCGCCGGGCAAAGGCTGCGAGGGGCCGGTCTCGGCCAGGTCCGCCCGGTGCAGCACGAAGCCGCGCGCGGGTTCCACCGGGCCGCCCAGCAGGACCGGGCGATCCTCGGCCAGCCCGGCGGCGTCGATCGACAGCTGATCGAGGACCTCGCGCACGCGCAGGTTCGGCACCGGGCGGTTGACCACGAGGCCGAAGGCGCCCTCGGCGGAATGGGCGCAGAGATAGATCAGGCTGCGCTCGAACCGCGGGTCGCCCATCGCGGGGGTCGAGATCAGCATCTTGCCGGTGAGGTCGAACTCCATGGATCGACTGTGCAGCGCGCCGGCACGAAAGCCAAGGGGTGATGCAACCGGGACGCGACGGGCAGACAGGCTTCGCCGAGTTGTGACTTTCTCCCGCCGCGAAGCCTGCTAAGCAGGCCTTCATGTCGTTGTCCGTCCGTCGTCCCGCGCGCGCGCTTGTCGCGCTTGCCGCTTTCGCCCTGGCCCAGGCGGGCGGGCTGGCGCCGAGCCTGGCGCAGGGCCTCGGCGCGCTGCCGCCGCAGATCCTGCACGTGGAGTTGCGGCCCGGCTGGCAGACCGAGACCGGCGCGCATCTGGCGGCGCTGCATCTGCAACTCGCCGAAGGCTGGAAGACCTACTGGCGCATTCCCGGCGATGCCGGGATCGCCCCGCGGCTGGACTGGTCGCAGTCGCAGAACGCGGCCTCGGTGCGGGCGCACTGGCCGCGGCCGATCGTCTTCGACCAGAACGGCTATCGCAGCATCGGCTACGAGCGGGAACTGGTCCTGCCGCTGGAAGTGACGCCGCGGCGCGCCGGCCGGCCGGTGGCGCTGCGGGGCGAGATCACGATCGGTATCTGCAGCGACATCTGCCTGCCGGTCGATCTGTCGCTGGCGCAGGTGCTGCGCGGCGGCGCGGCGCCGGATGCGATGATCGCCGCGGCGCTGGCGAAGGGGCCCGAGCCGGCGACGGGAGCCGGGCTCGGCCGCGTGGTCTGCACGATCACGCCGGGCGAAGCCGGGGTCGAGATGGAGCTGCGCGCGGAACTGCCGCGGCAGGCCGGGCGGGAGATGCTGGTCTTCGAACTGCCCGGCACCGACTACTGGATCAGCCATGCCGACAGCTGGCGCGAGGGAGGCGATCTCGTCGGCCAGGGGCGCGTGCGCGCGA
>SLPP01000342.1 GCA_007131945.1 Paracoccaceae bacterium
CGCCGGCGGCGCCGGGATCACCCGCTTCTCGATGCTCGACGCGATCGGCATCGAGGGCGCGGCCGGCGCTGCGCGGCTGGTGATCGAGATCGCGCTGCCGCCCGGCGCGGGGCCGGGAACCGCCCCGGTCGATGCGCGCGTCACCTACCGGCCCGACGGGTTCCGCGACTACTGGCAGACGGCCGCCCCGCCCCCGGACGAGGCGATCACGCTGACCCACGTCGAGCTTGCCGGGCCCGCGCCGCGCATCGCGGGCCGCTTCCGCGTCACACTCTGCCGCCGCGCCGACGTGATCGCGCCGCCCGACCTGGCCCGCTGCCACGAGGCCGAGGGAGGTTTCGACACCATCCTGCAGATCGACTGACCTGCAACCCGACAGAAAGGATCCGCCATGCCCCCCGTCACCGCCGCGACCGCCCAATCCCGGACCCGCCGCGACACCGCGCCGCCCGGCCCGGAATCCGCCCAGCGAGAGCCGGAAAAAATGCTTTCATTCGGGTTAACAAGAGACATCTACTCCAGTGTTATCAATATCTTGCCGGAGTGCTCAAATTTGAGCAGGCCACACCTGAGGGGGCTCGCCCGCCCGGCCGCACTCGCCCTCGCCGCCCTGATCGCCGCCCCGGCGCTGGCCCAGGTCCCGCCGCAATGGCGCGCCGAGTTCCCGATGACCGATTTCGACACCGCGAGCGTCCCCCTCTCCGAGATCATCTCCGGCGGCCCGCCCCGCGACGGCATCCCGGCGATCTGGGAGCCCGCCTTCCTGCCCGCCGCCGAGGAAACCCGCATCGACGACCGCGAGCCGGTGATGACCTTCGAAGCCGACGGCGCCAAGGCCCGCGCCTATCCGGTCCGCTACCTGATGTGGCACGAGATCGTCAACGACGTGGTCGCGGGCCGGCCCATCGCCGTCACCTTCTGCCCCTTGTGCAACTCGGCGATGATCTTCGACGCCACCATCGACGGCGCGGTCCATACCTTCGGCGTCTCGGGCAAGCTGCGCCATTCCGACATGGTCATGTACGACCGCGAGACCGAGACCTGGTGGCAGCAGGCGACCGGCGAGGCGATCGTCGGCGAACTCACCGGCACGCGGCTGACGCTCCTGCCCGGCTGGATGGAAAGCTGGGCCGAGTTCCTCGAGCGCAACCCCGATGGTCTCGTGATGGACGAGCCCGACTGGCGCCGCGCCTACGGGCAGAACCCCTATGTCGGCTACGACACCTCCGCCCGGCCCTTCCTCTACCAGGGCGAGGATCCGCCGCACGGCATCCCGCCGCTCGCCCGCGTCGTCCGCGTCGAGAACCGCGCCTGGACTTTCGAGCGACTGCGCGAGGCGGGCGAGATCCGCGAGGCGGGCGTGGTGCTCAGCTGGACCCCCGGCCAGGCCTCGGCGCTCGATACCCGCGCCATCGCCCGGGGCCGCGACGTCGGCACCGTCCGCGTCCGCGACGAGGCCGGCCGCGACCTCCCCCACGACATCCCCTTCGCCTTCGCCTTCCACGCCCTCTTCCCCGACGGCGAATGGATGCTCGGCGACTGACCCTCAGGGCAGGAGCGCGCGCAGGGATTCCAGCCTGTCGGCCTCCGCCGCGGGCTTGTCCCAGCGGATGCGGCGGATGCGCGGAAACCGCATCGCCAGCCCCGCCTTGTGGCGGGGCGAACGGTTGAGCCCCTCGAAGGCAACCTCCAGCACCAGGCTCGGCGCGACCTGGCGCACGGGGCCGAACCGGTCGGTCGTGTTGGCGCGGACGAAGCGGTCGAGCGCGCGCAGCTCGGCATCGGTGAAGCCGAAATAGGCCTTGCCCACCGGCACCAGAGCCTCCCCGTCCCAGACCCCGAAGGTGAAGTCGGAATGATAGCCCGAGCGCTTGCCGTGGCCGCGCTGGGCATAGAGGAGCACTGCATCGACCACCATCGGCTCGCGTTTCCACTTGAACCAGGGCCCCCTGGGCCGGCCGGCGCGGTAGGGGCTGTCGCGGCGCTTGAGCATAACGCCCTCGATCACCGGGTCGGGCGGCGCGGCGCGCAGCCTGTCGAGGGTGTTCCAGTCGGCGAAGGCGACGGGCGGCGAGAGGTCGATGCGCGGCTGCGAGAGCCCGGCGATCGCCGCCTCCAGCCGGTTGCGGCGGTCGGTCAGCGGTGCGGCGCGCAGGTCGCGACCCTGCCAGGTCAGCAGGTCATAGGCGCGCAGGATCGCCGGATGGCTTGCCAGCAAGGCACGGCCGACGGTCTTGCGGTTGAGCCGCTTCTGCAGCTCGCCGAAGGGCGCGATTGCCTCGCCCTGCCGGATCAGGAGTTCGCCGTCGATCACGCCCTCGAACTCGAGCGCCGCGACGAGGTCGGGAAAGGCCGCCGAGATGTCCTCGCCGCGCCGCGTGTAGAGCCGGCGCAGGCCACCCTCGGCCACCGCCTGCACGCGCACGCCGTCCCATTTCCACTCGGCGATGAACTCGGCCGGGTCGAGCGGGTCGAGTGTTTCGGCATCGGCGGGCGTGGCCAGCATCACCGGCCGGAAGGGCGCGGCGGTCTTCGGCTCGGGCTTCGGCCCGCCCTCGAACCAGGCGAAGAGGTCGCGATAGGGTGGGGCGAGCCCGTGCCAGATCTCGCCGATCGCGTCGGGTTCGCGCCCGCCGAAGCCGGCCAGCGCCACCTGCGCCAGCCGCGCCGAGACGCCGACGCGCAGGGCCCCGGTGCCGAGCTTCAGGAGCGCGTAGCGTTCCGAGGGGCCGAGCCGGTCGAGCCAGCCGGCGACGAGCCCCGGAAGCTCGGCC
>SLPP01000117.1 GCA_007131945.1 Paracoccaceae bacterium
CCCTGTTCCTCGGCCACCGCGACATAGAGCGCGAGCAGCCAGGGCGCGGTGGCGTTGATCGTCATCGAGGTATTCATCTGGTCGAGCGGGATCGCGTCGAACAGCATCCGCATGTCGCCCAAATGCGCGATCGGCACGCCGACCTTGCCCACCTCGCCGCGCGCCAGTTCATGGTCGCTGTCGTAACCCGTCTGCGTGGGCAGGTCGAAGGCGACCGATAACCCGGTCTGCCCCTTCGACAGGTTCGTGCGATAAAGCGCGTTCGAGGCCGCGGCGGTGGAATGGCCCGCATAGGTGCGGAACAGCCAGGGCTTGTCGCGGGTCACGTCGCGGGTCGCTTCGCGGGTCGCTTCGCTCATGGGGCCTCCGATGCTCAAGCAACAAAATTATCTCTGGGCGGTAATATGAGAAAGAATGTGAGCCTGTCAATCGCTGCGCCGCGGCAGAATCCGCGTTTCATCCGCAGCATGACCCCGCCCCGGCGGCAACCGCCGCCGACGCGTCCAACCGGTCATGCGGGCCCGGCGATCCGCGCCATGCCCGCCAAAAGCACGCCGCAAGCCCACCGTGAGCCCGCCGTGCCTCAGCCCAGCGACACGCCGCCCGCGGCGCCGCCTTCCGAGTCGATCCCCGGCCACCATTTCAGCTCGATCTCCAGGCTGTGCTGGACGCCCTTGCTCTTCTTCTTCTCGTCCTCGACCTTGACCTCGAGCACCAGTTTCTCGGGCAGGTCGAGCGCCAGTTCCTCGCCGCCCTGCCGCAGCGTGACCCTGCCGCTCTCGAGCCGGTCGGCAAGGTTGCGCAGGAAGGTGCAGACTTCGGCGCGGCTCTTGCGCTCCTCGCTCGAAAAAAGGGTGACTTCCTTACCCATGATCGTGTCCTCCATTCGCTGATCCGTGATGGGTCCCCTATCACGGGCTTCGCGCAAGCGGCTTGATCTGGCGCAAGGCGCGGCCAGGAATGCAGGCCCCTGATCGACGGCGTGGGCGCAGGTCACCGGGACCGGCGCGCGATCGGCCGCCCGCCCGCTTCAGGCATCGTCCGCCTCGAACTCGCTCTGGCGCTGCCGGCGGCCGGTGGGCTGCGCCTCGAACAGCCGCTCCAGCACCGCGAGCCCGGCATCGACCGTGCGCCGTTCTTCCGCGCTCAGCGGCGCGAGCATCGCCTCGGTCGCCGCCTCCATCTCGGGGCGGATGCGGGCGAAGGCCTGCCGACCGCGCGGGGTCAGCCTTGCATGGGCGACGCGGCGGTCCTGCGCGTCGCCCGCCCGCGTCACCCAGCCCCGCGCCTCCAGCGCCGAGAGCGCGCGGCTGACCTTGGTCTTGTGCATCGGCACGCGGGCGCAGAGCTCGGTCGCGGTCAGGCTGTCGGTCTCGGCCAGGTTCACCAGGACGCGCCATTCGGGCCGGGTGAGACCGTGGCGCCTGCGGTAGATCGCGCGCGTCGCCTCCGAGGTCATCTCGGCCAGGTAGTTCAGGCGATAGGGCAGATACCCCTTGAGAAACATGTGGCCGCTCCCGGCGTTGATGGTTACATTTTCAACCATTATGGTCCGCCAAAATCCGATTCGCAAATGCAGCAATGACGGGCGCGACCGCGCCGGGAGGAACCGATGAGCAAGAGCTTCGCCTCGCAGGGCGACATGGCGGAAAAGCAGACCTCGTTCACCGAGATCGGCGAGGGGCTCTACGCCTTCACCGCCGAGGGCGACCCGAATTCGGGCGTGATCATCGGCGACGCATCGGTCATGGTGGTCGAGGCGCAGGCGACGCCGCGGCTCGCGCGCAAGGTGGTCGAGCATATCCGCGCCGTCACCGACAAGCCGATCAGCCATCTCGTGCTGACGCATTACCACGCCGTGCGCGTCCTCGGCGCCTCGGCCTACGGCGCGCGCGAGATCATCATGTCGGATGCCGCCCGCGCCATGGTTGTCGAACGCGGGCAGGAGGACTGGGAGAGCGAGTTCGGCCGCTTCCCCCGCCTCTTCCAGGGCCACGAGGAGATCCCCGGCCTGACCTGGCCCACCACGACCTTCTCCGACCGGATGACCGTCTACCTGGGCAACCGGCGGGTCGACATCATGCATCTCGGCCGCGCCCATACCGCCGGTGACGCCGTCGTCTGGGTGCCCGACCAGGAGGTGATGTTCACCGGCGACATCGTCGAATACCACTCGGCCTGCTATTGCGGCGACGGGCATTTCGAGGACTGGGGCGACACGCTTGCCGCCATCGCCGGTTACAATCCGAAATCCATCGCCCCGGGACGCGGCGACGCGCTGGTCGGCGAGGAGATGGTCGAGAAGGCGATCGCCAACACCTGGGACTTCGTCGATTCGACCTATGCGCCGGTCAGGCGCGTCGCTGCCCGCGGCGGCTCGCTGAAGGAGGCCTGGGACGCCGTGCGCGCCGAATGCGACCCCAAGTTCGCCGACTACGCGATCTACGAGCACTGCCTGCCGTTCAACGTCGCCCGCGCCTATGACGAGGCGCGCGGCATCGACACGCCCCGCATCTGGACGGCCGAGCGCGACCGGCAGATGTGGGCCGATCTCCAGGGGTGACGCCGATGAGCTTCCAGGACCGCTACACGCTCGCCTACAAGACCTATCCCTACGAGAAATCCCCCGACCAGGACCTCGACCAGCCGGTCCGGCACCCGGTCGTCGTCGTCGGCGGCGGGCCGATCGGCATCGCCTTCGCGCTCGACCTCGCGCTCAAGGGCACTCGCGTGCTGGTCCTCGACGACCACGAGGGCATCGGCATGGGTTCGCGCGCGATCTGCTTCGCCAAGCGCCCGCTCGAGATCCTCGACCGGCTGGGCTGCGCGCAGCCGATCGTCGAGAAGGGCGTGGTCTGGAACCTCGGCAAGGTCTTCCACCACGACGATCTCATCTACGAATTCAACCTGCTGCCCGAGAGCGGGCACAAGTTCCCCGCCTTCATCAACCTCCAGCAGCCCTATTTCGAGAAGTTCGTCCTCGACCATGTCCGTTCGCTGCAGGCCGACGGGCTGCCGCTCGAGATCCGCGGCAAGAACCGGGTCGATGCGGTCGAGCAGAAGGACGACCACGCGATCCTGACCGTGATGACGCCGGACGGCCCCTACCGGGTCGCCGCCGACTGGGTCCTGGCCTGCGACGGCGCCGCCTCGCCCCTGCGCGGCATGCTCGGGCTCGGCTTCGAGGGCGAGGTCTTCAAGGACAGTTTCCTCATCGCCGACGTGCGGATGAAGGCCGACTTCCCGACCGAGCGCTGGTTCTGGTTCGACCCGCCCTCGGGCGCGGGCGCCTCGCAGCTTCTGCACAAGCAGCCCGACGATGTCTGGCGGATCGACTTCCAGATCGGCTGGGACGTCGACCGCGCCGAGGAGCTGAAGGAAGAAAACGTCCGCCGCCGGGTCGCGAACATGATCGGCCAGGACGTCGAGTTCGACCTCGTCTGGTCCTCGATCTACACCTTCCAGTGCCGGCGGATGACCAGGTTCCACGACGGCCGCGTGATCTTCGCCGGCGACGCCGCGCACCAGGTCTCGCCCTTCGGCGCGCGCGGCGCCAACAGCGGGCTGCAGGATACCGACAACCTCGCCTGGAAGCTCAAGCTCATCCTCGACGGCAAGGCGCCCGCGCGGCTGCTCGACAGCTACGACATCGAGCGCATCCACGGCGCCGAGGAGAACATCCTCAACTCCACCCGCTCGACCGATTTCATCACGCCGAAATCCGAAACGAGCCGCATCTTCCGCGACGCGGTCCTGCAGCTCGCCGAGAAGCACGACTTCGCCCGCCCCTTCGTAAATTCCGGCCGGCTCTCGGTGCCCTGCACCTATGACGGCTCTCCGCTCAACAGCGCCGACGCGCTGCCCGAGGGTCCGGCGCGCACCCGTCCCGGCAGCCCCTGCCCCGACGCGCCCGTCGATGGCGGTTTCCTGCTCGAACGGCTGGGCGATCGCGACGGCGCGCGCTTCCAGATCCTCGCCATCGACACCAAGGTGCCCGACCATTTCGCGGCATACGGGATCGACTGCGCGATCCTGCGGATCACCGCGGCGGGCAACGACTACCTGCGCGACCGCTATCTCGGCGAGGCGCAGGGCGCGGTCTACCTGATCCGCCCCGACCAGCATGTCGCCGCCCGCTGGCCGGCCTGGAACGAGGCCGCCGCGCGCGCGGCGATCGCGCGCGCCTGCGCGCTGGAGGTCTGAGATGGGAAAGCTGAACACCACCCGCAACACCGCCCGGCCCGACGACGTCTACGCGCTGCTCATCGAGGCGCACGAGGGCAGGACCAAGGCGGAAAGCGACGCGTTCAACGCAAGGCTGATCCTGACCTTGATCAACCATATCGGCGACGAGGAAGTGATCGCCGAGGCGCTTAAGGTGGCCGAGGGTTAGGGAGGGGCCCGGGCCGGTCGCGCCGCGCGCGCCGGCCCGGGAGGGTCAGAGCACCCGCCGCACGGCCAGCGCGAAGGCGAGAAGCCCGGCGAAAGCGGCGACCGAGCCGAGCGCGATGAAGGGCTCCGCCGCCGGCACGCCGGAATGGTAGGCCGCCAGCGCCGCCACCATCACCGGCAGGCCGAGATTGTGCAGCACCACGTGCCAGCGGGCCAGCGCCCCCTCGGCCGCGCGCGGCAGCACCGCATAGGTCAGGCCCGTCAGGCACAGCGTCACCCAGCCCAGGAGCTGGACATGCGCGTGTACGCTTCGCAGCGCGAAATCGCCCGAGGCCGCCATGCCCAGCCCGATGGCGAGCCCGGCCAGCATCCACAGGAGCGAACTGCCCAGCTGGATCCGGGCCGCGCGCGGCAGCGCCGAGGAACGGGCCGGGCGCAGAGAGGTTTCCACCGAGGTCGACGCCATCACACTACCTCCGCCCGCGGGGGCAGCAGGGTCATCCCCGCAGCCTCCGCCACCCGCATGACATGCGCCATGTCGGGCGGGCCGGCCGGGGGCTGCGGCGCCTCGACCTCCTCGGGCAGCGGCCGGCCGATGCCGGTGAAGAACTCGACATGCATCCGCCCCGGCGCATTGATGATCGCCAGCCGGCCGGGCGCCTCGCCGGTGCAGGTGAAGGCATGCACCGCCCCGTCGGGCACGACGACGCTGCTGCCCGGACCGGCGGTCACGGTCCGGTCGCCGATGGTGAAGTCGAACTGGCCGTCGAGGACGTGGAAACACTCGGTCTCGCCCGCATGCCGGTTCGGCGGCGCGCCGAGGCCGGGCGGCACCACCGCCTCGACCAGGAAGAACTTGCCGCCGACCTCCTCGGGAAGAACACGGAACTTCAGAAGCAGGCCGAACACGTCATAGGTTCGGGACTTGGGGGCGGACATCACGGTCTCCTGAGATGAATTGACGCTGGCGATTCGAGTTATGAGACTATAGTATCATCGTGAGACACATGTCTCAACACAAAAGTCATCCATCGAGGAACCATGCCTGATCGCCCCCTGCCCGCCCCCCTTGGCCGAGACAAGCAGCGCAACCGCACGCGCCAGGCGCTCCTCGAAGGCGCCCGCCAATTGCTCGCGCAGGGCGAGCCGGTCACCGTGTCCGCCGCAGCCGCCCGCGTCGGCATCTCGCGCGCGACCGCCTATCGCTATTTCTCGGACCCGCAGACCCTGGCCATCGAGGCGGGGCTCGACCTGCGCGTCACCCCCTATGCGGCGGTCGTCGAGGGAAGCGCCACCCTGCACGCGCGCCTCGCCGCGATCGCCGACTACTATCTGCGCCTGGCCCTGGAGAACGAGGACGGCTTTCGCCAGTTCATTGCCCATGCCGCCGCTCCCGATGCCAGTGGCAGCATCGCGCGGCGCGGCGGGCGGCGCGTCGACTATTTCCGCCAGGCGCTCGCCGATTTCGGCGATCCCCTGCCCGAGGCGCAGGCCCGCCGGCTGGTTGCCCAGCTTTCCGCCGCGACCGGGATCGAGGCGCTGATCGCCTTCGTCGACGTCGCCCGCATCCCGCAGGCGCAGCTTCCCGCCGTCGCCGCCGAGATGGTCGAGGCGATCCTCGAGCATCATCTCGGCCGGCAATGATCGCCCCCGCGGTTGTGATCGCACCGCAATCACCCGCAAGGGTTTCATCGGCCCGGTTTTGTGGCAGGATGGCGCGAGGGAGAGCCGACGGAGACAGGGGTGACGGCGCAACCGAGACGCCAGGGCGCGGGCAATCCGCTTGCCGCGATCCTCGCGGCGCAGCCGCTGCGCGCCGGTGGCTTCATCGTCACGCTCTATGGCGATGTCGTCGTGCCGCGCGGCGGCGAGGTCTGGATCGGCAACGTCATCGAGACCTGCGCCGCGGTGGGGATCAGCGAGACGCTGGTGCGCACCGCGGTCTCGCGGCTGATGGCGGCGGGGCAGCTTGCGGGCCGGCGCACGGGACGGCGCGGCTTCTACCGTCTCGGCCCGGCGGCCGAGGCCGAGTTCGCCGCCGCCGCGCGCGCGATCTACGGCCCGCCCGAACCCTGCTCCTGGCGCTTCCTGGTCCTGCCCGAGGCCGAGGCCGAGGCGCAGATGGCCGCGCTCGAACGCCAGGGCCATGCCCGGCTGCGCCCGCAGCTCGCCTTCGGCCCCGACCGCGCGCCGCCGCCCGAGGGCGCGCTGGTCTTTCCGACCCGGCCCGAGGGCGAGACCGGGCTCCTGCCCGCCTTCGCCGCCGCCGCCTTCGACCTCGCGACGCATGCCCGTGCCTATGACGAGTTCCGCGCCCGATTCGCGCCGCTCCTGCCTTCGGCATCGACGCTGCCGGGGCCCGAGGCGCTGACCGCGCGGCTCGTGCTCGTGCATGCCTATCGCGAGGTCCTGCTGCGCGACCCCCGCCTGCCGGTCGAGGCGCTGCCCGCCGACTGGCCGGGACATGCCGCCCGCGCGCTTTTCGGGCGGATCTATCGCGCGCTCTCCACCGCCGCCGATTCGCACATCGCGCGCCGGTTCGAGGCGACCGGCGGCCCGCTCCCGGCCACGAACGCGGTCACCCGGGCGCGCCTCGCCGCCCTCGCCGGGGATGCCGCCGCCGAACCGGCACCGGATCAGGGCCTTGCACGTCGACGGCTGCGGGAGTGAAAACATGTCACAGAAATCCCGGAAATATTCGTTGCATTGTGACATGTGGCGATCTATATGGTGACCAGCCGGTCAGCGAATGGGGGGAGCCTGATGACCGAAGCCTATCTCTGCGATGCCGTCCGCACGCCGATCGGCCGCTATGGCGGCGCGCTCTCGTCGGTGCGCGCCGACGATCTGGCGGCCGCCCCCCTGCGCGCGCTGATGGAACGCAACGGCCGCGTCGACTGGCAAGCGGTCGACGACCTGATCTACGGCTGCGCCAACCAGGCCGGTGAGGACAACCGCAACGTCGCGCGCATGGCCGCGCTGCTCGCCGGCCTGCCGATCTCGGTCCCCGGCACCACGGTCAACCGCCTCTGCGGCTCGGGGATGGACGCGGTCGGCATGGCGGCGCGCGCGATCAAGGCCGGCGACTGCGACCTGATGATCGCCGGCGGCGTCGAGAGCATGTCGCGCGCCCCCTTCGTCATGCCCAAGGCCGAGGCCGCCTTTTCCCGCGCCAACGCCGTCCATGACACGACGATCGGCTGGCGCTTCGTCAACCCGAAGATGAAGAAGGGTTTCGGCATCGACTCCATGCCCGAGACCGCCGACAACGTCGCCGCCGATTACGGCGTCAGCCGCGCCGATCAGGACGCCTTCGCGCTGCGCTCGCAGCAACGCTGGGCCGCGGCGCAGGCCGCCGGCCGCTTCGCCGACGAGATCGCGCCGGTGACGATCCCGCAGCGCAAGGGCGATCCCAGGGTCGTCGATACCGACGAGCATCCCCGCCCCGACACCACGCCCGAGGCGCTGGCCAAACTGCGCGGCATCAACGGGCCGGAGCTTTCCGTCACGGCCGGCAACGCCTCGGGCGTCAACGACGGCGCCGCGGCGCTGATCGTCGCCTCCGAGGCCGCGGCGCAGGCGCAGGGCCTGACGCCGCGGGCGCGGATCGTCGGCATGGCCGCGGCGGGCGTCGAGCCGCGGATCATGGGCGTCGGCCCGGTCCCGGCGGTGCGCAAGCTCCTCGCGCGCACGAAACTCTCCATCGACGCGATGGATGTGATAGAGTTGAACGAGGCCTTCGCGGCGCAGGGTCTCGCCGTGCTGCGGCAGCTCGGCGTCGCCGATGACGATGCCCGCGTGAACCCGAACGGCGGCGCCATCGCCATGGGCCACCCGCTGGGCATGTCGGGCGCGCGCATGGTGGGGACCGCCATGTGGCACCTGCAGCGCAGCGGCGGTCGCTATGGCCTCTGCACGATGTGCGTCGGCGTCGGCCAGGGCGTCGCGCTGATCATCGAACGGATCTGACGGAAGGGAAATGCCATGTATGCACAGATGGTGAAGTCCGAAGCCACCAACGACGATCCGGAAAAGCTCGCCGCCTTCCAGGCGCGGATCGACGCGAACGAGAAGATCGAGCCCAAGGACTGGATGCCCGAGGGCTACCGCAAGACGCTGATCCGCCAGATCGGCCAGCACGCGCATTCCGAGATCGTCGGCCAGCTGCCCGAGGGCAACTGGATCACCCGCGCGCCGACGCTCGAGCGCAAGGCGATCCTGCTCGCCAAGGTGCAGGACGAGGCCGGGCACGGCCTCTACCTCTACTGCGCGGCCGAGACGCTGGGGATCTCGCGCGACGAGATGACCGAGATGCTGCTCTCGGGGAAGATGAAGTATTCCTCGATCTTCAACTACCCGACGCTGAACTGGGCCGATATCGGCGCGGTGGGCTGGCTCGTCGATGGCGCGGCGATCATGAATCAGGTGCCGCTGCAGCGGACCTCGTTCGGCCCCTATTCCCGCGCCATGATCCGCATCTGCAAGGAAGAGAGCTTCCACCAGCGGCAGGGCTACGACATCATGATGAAGATGGCCAGGGGCTCGCCCGAGCAGAAGGAAATGGCGCAGGATGCGCTCAACCGCTTCTGGTACCCGTCGCTGATGATGTTCGGCCCGTCCGACAAGGACTCGGTCCATTCCGCCCAGTCGATGGCCTGGAAGATCAAGATCAACACCAATGACGAGCTGCGGCAGAAATTCGTCGACCAGACCGTGCCGCAGGCCGAGTATCTCGGCCTGACCATCCCCGACCCCGATCTGAAATGGAACGAGGAGAAGGGCGGCTACGACTTCTCCGAACCCGACTGGTCGGAATTCTACGACGTGCTCAAGGGCAACGGGCCCTGCAACCGCGACCGGATCGAGGCGCGGCAGGAAGCCTGGGAGAAGGGCCGCTGGTTCCGCGACGCGCTGGTTGCCCATGCCGAGAAACGCGCCGCGCGCCGCGTCGCGGCCGAGTGAGGGAGACGAACATGTCAAGCGAATGGCCCCTCTGGGAGGTCTTCATCCGCGGCCAGCACGGGCTGAACCACCGCCATGTCGGCTCGCTCCACGCGCCCGACGCGGAGCTGGCGATCCGGCATGCCCGCGACGTCTATACCCGCCGCAACGAGGGCGTCTCGATCTGGGTGGTGAAATCGGCCGACATCACCGCGTCGAGCCCCTCCGACAAGGGGCCGCTCTTCGAGCCGTCGAATTCCAAGGTCTACCGCCACCCGACCTTCTACGACATTCCCGACGAAGTGGGGCATATGTGATGCCGTCGCTGCCTGACATCATGACGCCGGACGCCGAGGCGCTGGCCAGGGCCGCCGGCAAGGGCAAGGGCGCGCCCTTGGAGGCCGGTTCGCCCGAACACGACCTCTTCACCGGGCTCACCCGGCTCGGCGACAACACGCTGATTCTCGGCCACCGGGTCAGCGAATGGTGCGGCCACGCGCCGGTGCTCGAGGAGGACATCGCGCTGGCCAACATGGCGCTCGACCTGATCGGCCAGACCCAGCTCTGGCTCGGCCTCGCCGGCGAGGTCGAGGGGCACGGACGCTCGGCCGACGACCTCGCGTTTTTGCGCGACGCCTGGCATTTCCACAACGTGCTCCTTGTCGAGCGCCCCAACCGCGATTTCGGCCACACGCTGATGCGCCAGTTCCTGTTCGACGCCTGGCATCAGCCGATGCTCAGGGCGCTCGAGGACTCCGCCGACGACCGCATCGCCGACATCGCCCGCAAGGCCGGCAAGGAAGTCGCCTACCACCTCGAACGCTCGGCCGACCTTGTGATCCGCCTCGGCGACGGGACCGAGGAAAGCCACGCGAGGATGCAGGACGCGCTCGACCGGCTCTGGCCCTATGTCGGCGAGATGTTCCACGCCGACGAGGTCGATGTCCGCCTCGCGCATGAGGGGGTCATGCCCGACCCCGCCGGCCTGCGCCCGACCTGGGACGCGACCGTGGACGAGATCCTCGCCGAGTCGACGCTCGCCCGGCCCGAGGGCGACTTCTTCCACAAGGGCGGCAGGCAGGGCCGGCATACCGAGCATCTCGGCCATCTCCTCGCCGCCATGCAATGGCTCCAGCGCGCCTATCCCGGCGCGAAGTGGTGACGACATGCAGCCGGACACCGACACGGTCTGGCGCTGGCTTTCCGAGGTGCCCGATCCCGAGATCCCGGTGATCTCGATCACCGAGCTTGGCATCGTCCGCGACGTGGACTGGCGGGACGACACGCTCGTCGTGACCGTCACGCCGACCTATTCGGGCTGCCCCGCGACCAGCGTCATCAACCTCGAGATCGAGAAGAAGCTGCGCGACAAGGGCGTCGAGAAGATCGAGCTCAAGCGCCAGCTCTCGCCGCCCTGGACGACCGACTGGATCGCCGAGGAGGCGAAGGAGAAGCTGCGCGCCTACGGCATCGCGCCGCCCATCGAGGGCACCGGCGCCGAGGGCGTCGTCGCCGGCCGCGTCCGGCGGCTCACCGGCGAGCGGCTCACCGTCCCCTGCCCGCGCTGCGGCTCGCCCGACACCCGCCTCGTCAGCCAGTACGG
>SLPP01000203.1 GCA_007131945.1 Paracoccaceae bacterium
CTGCTGGTGCAACTGCCGGGATTCGAAGATCTCGGCACGATGGTCCTGCCGGCGACGCTGCTGCGCCGGCTGCGCGACCGGGATGGGCTGGAATATGTCCGGAAGACCCTTGAGTGACGCACTTCCCGATCCGACGCCTTCTCGGAAACGAGCCGCGCCACGCCGCCGATCCTTGGCGGAACCTGACCGCCGGACCTCGAAGAATGCCGACAGTCGTGCCGCGCGCCATTGCGGTTAATGGCACCAGTTTTCTTAGGGAAGTCCGTGGTTTGCGCGGGTGCCCGCATGCGAACATCCGCCGGCTTCACGCCCGAAGCCGGCGCCGCGCCCCCCGGCTCAGCCGGCGTTCGGGTCCCAGCCCGAGACCGCCTTGAC
The DNA here is from genome assembly GCA_007131945.1 of Paracoccaceae bacterium. Lineage (GTDB taxonomy): Bacteria > Pseudomonadota > Alphaproteobacteria > Rhodobacterales > Rhodobacteraceae > Pararhodobacter. The sequence goes on from SLPP01000203.1 coordinate 376, forward strand.
CTCGAGGAATTCCTCGATCCCGAAGGACCCGCCCTCGCGCCCGATGCCGCTTGCCTTCATGCCGCCGAAGGGCGAGCCGCGCCCGCGCCCCTTGCCGTTCATCTCGACCATGCCCGCGCGCAGCCGTCGCGCCAGCCGGTTGCGCCGCGCGCCGTCCTGGCTCTGGACGTAGTTGGTCAGGCCGTAGACGGTGTCATTGGCGATCTTGATCGCCTCTTCCTCGCCCTCGAAGGGGATGATCGACAACACGGGTCCGAAGATCTCCTCGCGCGCGATGGTCATGTCGTTCGAGACATCGGCGAAGACCGTCGGGCGGGCATAGTAGCCCCGGTTCAGACCCTCGGGCCGGCCAAGCCCGCCGGCGACCAGCCGCGCGCCCTCGTCGATGCCCTTCTGGATCAGGTCCTGCACCTTGTCGAACTGCGCCTGGCTGACCAGCGGCCCGATATGCCGCCCGCTCTCATGCGCCGAGCCGACGCGGGTCTTCTCGGCCACCTCGACGGCGGTGGCGACGGCCCGGTCGTAGACCGAGCGTTCGACCAGCATCCGCGTCGGCGCGTTGCAGGACTGGCCGGTATTGTTGAAGCAATGCGCCGCGCCGCGCTTGACCGCCTTGTCGTCGGCATCGGCGAAGATGATGTTCGCCCCCTTGCCGCCGAGTTCCAGATGCACGCGCTTGAACGTGTCGGCGGCGTTCTTCGAGATCAGCTTGCCCGCCCGGCCGGAGCCGGTGAAGCTGACCATGTCGACATCCGGATGCCCCGAAAGCTGCGTGCCGACGCCCGGCCCGTCGCCGTTGACCAGGTTGAAGACGCCCTTCGGCACCCCCGCCTCGTCCATGATCTCGGCCCAGACGATGCCGGAAAGCGGCGCGATCTCGGAGGGCTTCAGCACCATCGTGCAGCCCGCGAGCAGCGCCGGGATCACCTTCAGCGTCACCTGGTTCATCGGCCAGTTCCACGGCGTGATCAGCGCGCAGACGCCGACCGCCTCGCGGATGATCCGGTCCTCGGGCGCGTGGTCGCCGAGCGGCGCCTCGAACGCGATTTCGTCGAAGGCGCGGATGAAGTTCTCGATATGCCAGGTGCCGGCGCCGACCTGGCTCGCCATCGCCATGTCGATCGGCGCGCCCATCTCGGTCGAGATGGCGCGGCCCATGTCCTCGGCGCGGCCGGTGTAGACCTCGAGGATGCGCTTGACCAATGCAAGCCGCTCGGCCGGGTCGGCATACATGAAGCCGGGCAGCGCCGCCCTGGCGGCGGCGACGGCGGCATCGGTATCGGCCTGCCCGCCGAGCGAGATGACGGCGCAGGGCTCCTCGGTCGAGGGGTCGATCACCTCGAAGTCGCGGCCGTCCCTGGGCGCGACCCAGGCGCCGTCGATGTAGAAGTTGCGATGCTCCAGCATGGCGCTCTCCGGTTGCGGAAATTTGCCGGCACAGTCGCATCGCCGCCCTGCGGGTGCAAGGGGCGCGGTCAGAAGTCGCGCCAGAACGACAGCTGCAAACCGTCGAGCCGGCGCGCCTGCGGCAGCACGGTGGCGCCGAGGACGAGCGTGCTGCGCGCGGTGACGGCATAGCCCAACGCCGGGGTCAGCTTTCGCATGCGGCCGAAACCGTCGCGGTGTTCCGACAGCGTCAGCATCGCAAGGCCACCCCAGCCCATGCGCAGTCCGACCTGGCCCGAGATCTCGACCTCGGCGATCCCGCGCAGGCCCTCGGGATTGCCGACCGCCTGCAGCCCGGCCCGCGCCCAGATATTGCCGATGCGCGTCTCGGTCCCGTAGCCCAGATGCGCGGCGACGAACGGCTCGGCGCGGCGTCCCCCCTCGACCCCCAGCCGCGCGCCAAGCGTCAGACCGAGCGCCACCGGCCCGGGAAGCCGGGGATGCCAGCGCGCGAGGAGGTCGCGGCGCAGCCGTCCCTCGGCCCGGCGCAGATGCAGGCCAAGGACGATCCGCTCGCTCAGCCCGTATTCGCCATAGAACTCGGCCGCGGGTTCCATGCGGAGGCGAAGACCCTCGAGCCCGGCTTCTTGTGTCCGCAGCAACCGCAGGTCCTCGGCCCCCGCCGTGAACGAGACGAAACCGGTCCCCGGCGCGCGCGGCCACGGCCCGGCGCCGGCCGGCGCGGCCGTCAGGCAAAGGAGGATCACGATGAGAAGGCGCGCGGGCATCGCCTCAGCAGGCGCGCAAGCGGTTAATCCTTCGTTAACGCCGAGGCGCGATGCGAGGCGCCGTGCCGCGCATCGTGCTGCCCTCGGGATGACGGAAGCTGGCGACCCCGGAAGGACTCGAACCCTCAACCTGGCGATTAGAAGTCGCCTGCTCTATCCAGTTGAGCTACGGGGCCTCGATCGGTGATAGCGCCGCGGGGGGGCGAGATAAAGGCCGTTC
>SLPP01000262.1 GCA_007131945.1 Paracoccaceae bacterium
CATAGTCTTCATGATGTTCCGCCTTCCGAGCCGTTCCGAGCACCAGACGGTCGGAGTCTGAGGCTCGAACGCATCAGTGCGCGGCATGTTCGCATAAGCTTGGAATGGCTTCGTGGAAGGCACTGGCCGCAGCGCCGCGTCCAGGCAAATCTTCACTGCGGCCACCCGAGATCCCGCATCGAGGACCTCATGCCCTGACACTTCCCGCAGCCGTCAAGCCTCGCCGCATAGGGCAGCGCGATCTTACCCACAAACCCGGCAATTGGGCTGCCAAGGGGTTGCTTCACATCAGCGGCACGTGTTTTCTGAGCCGCAGTAATTTGACGGGGGACGACCATGAAATTGACGATCATGACAAGTGCAAGCGCTCTGGCACTGGCAACGGTTCTTGCGAGCGGAGCGCCATCTTCGGCTCAGGAGTTCATTATCCCCGGAAAATATGAGCGCCCGCTCCGAACCGGTACTGGTAAGCGCGACCATACGCGCGCCTACATCGGTCTGTCCTGGAGCTTCGGCGCGCGCGCAACCGGCCAGCCGAGCGTCGTCGTGGGCGTGCAGTCAATCCGGGTTCGCAGTTCCAACTCGCTGCGCGGGATCGACGTCAACGCGCGGTTCAACTTCACTGACGGGTTCGAGCGGGTCGCGATCGCGGGCTTGTTGGGGCGGCGCGACGTCTACGCCAATCTCGGCGGCGGTTTCAACATTCGCGATGGCGAGCCCTTCGTGACCGCGGCCGTGCAGGGCCCCTTCCTGCGCGCGGGTCTTGATGTTGGGATCAACAGCGGGAACTGGGCGCCTTACGTCGAGATCAACACGCTCGAGCGTCCGCGTCGCGTGCAGAACGGCGAGTTGACTTGCCCGGAAGGCTACATGTTGACCTCCCCGTTCTTCGATACACCTGATGACCTTGTTGTGGACGGTCAAACCTGCGCGGACATGTTGTGGTTTGATTGAGACTGATCCGGCGACCTGAACCGACCTATAGAGCGTGAACCCCGCACGGGCCTTTCAGGACATCGCGGCGCGGCTGCCTGACACGGTCGCGTTGCGTGCCGATGGCAATGCTTGGCGTTTCAAAGAATTGGCGTGGCAAGCCGCATCGCTTGCCGCTGCCCTGCGTGCCGGGGGGATCGGGCGGGGTGATCTGGTCGTGACCCGCTTCGAAAACCCGGTCGCCGAACTCGCCGCCTTCTTCGCGCTCATGCATGTCGGCGCGGTCAACTGCTCGATCGCGCATCTGGGCGGCGCCGCGATCGAGGTCGCGCCGATCGCGGTCCTCGGCGATGCCGAAACCCTGCCTGCCTTGCAGCGTGCCTTGCCCGACAGCCGGCCGGTGGAATACGAGGCCGCGCTGCGGTCGGAGCATCCGCTGGCGGATTTCACACCGGTCACGCCGGGCGAGGTGTCGCAACTCATCCTCACCTCGGGCACGACCGGGCGGGCGAAGATGGTGCAACTGACCTATGGCGCCATCGCCGCGCGCACGGCAACGCGCGAGACCTATTTCAAGACCGTCGGCGCGGTTCTCCTGCTGATGGGGCCGATGACCGCGGGCGGCTGCCAGGCGGTGCTCAGCACGCTGTTCTCCGGCCATGCGCTCGATCTCAGCCGGCAGCCACAGGGGCTGATCGATGCCATCGCAGACCCCTCGACGCGCCATGTCATCGCCTCGCCGGTGCAGCTTTCCGCCCTTCTTGCGGTCATCGGCGCCGGCGGTACGCCGCATGGCCACCTGCGCGGCATCCTGCTGATGGGCGGCGCGGCACCGCCCACCCTTATCGCCAAGGCCCGGCAAGCCTTCGCCTGTCCGATCACCTGCATGTATGGCACCAGCGAGGCCGGCGCCTGCGCCAGCGTCACGCTGGACTCGGCCGAGGCCGCGCGGGACGCGGTGCTGGTGCCGCTATCCGGTGTCCGGATCGAGGTGGTCGACGATGCTGACCGGCCGCTACCCCCGGGTGAGGTCGGGCACGTCCGGATCGCTGCGCCCGGCATGGCCTCGGGCTATTTCGGAGACCCGGCCCTGACCCGCACCCATTTCCGCGACGGCTGGTTCCATCCCGGCGATCTGGGGCGCCTTCTGGGCGACGGTCTGGTCATAGCAGGGCGTCACGACGAGATGATCAATATCGGCGGGGTCAAGCTCGATCCCGCTGAAATCGACCGGATGATCGAGGAACGCAAGCTGGCGCAGGACGCCGCGGCCTTCCGTTTCGACGACGGATCTGGGATTGAGCGACTGATGGTGGCCTCGGTCACCGAAAACGATGCCGCCTTTGCGCGGCTGCGTGAGGCCATCGCGGCGCATGTCGGAGGTCGGTTGCCCGTCGGCCACTTCCGCGTCAACCGTATCCCGCGCAACGAGATGGGCAAGCCGCTGAGGCTGCACCTCGCCGAAGCCCTGCGCCGCAAAATCTCCGGACAGGTCTGATACCGCCGAGTCTATGACGCCATCCCGATGTAGCATACCCCTTCCCGCACATTCGACAGCCTCCAGGGCGGACGGTCCTGAGTCTTGTAGTAAAGCCCCGTCGCGATGTTCCACGCCACTGTCGCCGGGTCTTGGGTGGTTCGATTCGGATAGCCCGCGCTGTTGAGGAACGCTGTCGGCTCGAGGGTCGACTCGCGCAGGATCTGTGTAAGCGGCGGCTACGCCCCATTGGGTTCGGGCTTGCGCGTTGCTTTGATGGTGCGGATCGGGCGCCGGGTAGCTCGTTATGTACTACGCAACGAGGTCCCTATGTGTCTTTGTCC
>SLPP01000321.1 GCA_007131945.1 Paracoccaceae bacterium
GCCAATCTCTGCCGGATGCTGATGCACGGCAAGCTCGGCGGCACCGGCAAGATGATCATCCTGCCCGTCGACCAGGGCTTCGAACACGGCCCCGCCCGCAGCTTCGCCGCCAACCCCGCGGCCTACGACCCGCATTACCACTTCCAGCTGGCCATCGATGCGGGGCTCAACGCCTATGCCGCGCCGCTGGGGATGATCGAGGCCGGAGCGGATACCTATGCCGGGCAGATCCCGACGATCCTGAAATGCAACTCGGCCAACTCGCTGATGTCCGACACGGCGGGGAAGAACCAGGCAATCACGGCGGGCGTGGACGACGCCCTGCGGCTGGGGTGTTCGGCCATCGGCTTCACGATCTATCCCGGTTCCGACATGGCGCTCGAGATGTTCGAGGAGATCAGCGCCATGCGCGAGGAGGCCGCGGCCAAGGGCGTTGCCTCGGTGATCTGGTCTTACCCGCGCGGCGAGGCGCTAACGAAGGACGGCGAGACGGCCATCGACATCGCGGCCTATGCCGCGCAGATCGCGGCGCTTCTGGGCGCGCATGTCATCAAGATCAAGCTCTCGACCGATCATCTGGAACTGCCCGAGGCGAAGAAGGTCTACGAGGCACAGGGAATCGACGTCGCAAGCCAGGCGGCGCGGGTCGCGCATTGCATGCAGGCGGCGTTCAACGGGCGGCGGATCGTGGTCTTTTCGGGCGGCGCGAAGACGGGCGCGGACACGGTTTTCGACAACGCCCGCGCGATCCGGGACGGCGGCGGCAACGGCTCGATCATCGGACGCAACAGCTTCCAGCGCCCGCGCGAAGAGGCGCTGGAGATGCTGGCGAAACTGATCGAGATCTATCGCGGCAAGGCCTGAGGCCGGGCGATCCGGCGCGCCCTCCGGCCGGGCAGGTGACCGGTCACAGAGCGTATGACAAGCGTATGACAATCGTATGCCAGACGTATGACAGGCGCAGGACTCGCACAGGACGCCCCAGGCCGATCCGACCCGCGCGCCGCGGGCGGCACGACCCGCTTCGCCGCGCGCGCAGCGCGCGGCGCCCGGGAGCGGCCACGCCTTGAAACGCCTCCCCCGTCCCTGTAGTCAGGCCGCAACCCCCTGACAGCGGAGCGAGACATGGCATCCTACCAGTACGTCTATCACATGGACGGCGTCGGCAAGACCTATCCCGGCGGGAAAAAGGTATTTGAAAACATCCGCCTGAACTTCCTTCCCGGGGTCAAGATCGGCGTCGTCGGGGTCAACGGCTCGGGCAAGTCGACGCTGCTGCGCGTCATGGCCGGGATCGACCGGGACTTCACCGGCGAAGCCTGGGCGGCGAAGGGCGCGACCGTCGGCTACCTGCCGCAGGAGCCCGAACTCGACCCCGCGCTCGACGTGCGCGGCAACGTCATGCAGGGGGTGGCGGCGAAGAAGGCCAAGCTCGACCGCTACAACGAGCTCGCCATGAACTACTCGGACGAGACCGCCGAGGAGATGGCGGCGCTGCAGGACGAGATCGATGCCGAGAACCTCTGGGACCTCGACAGCCAGGTCGACGTCGCGATGGAGGCGCTGCGCTGCCCGCCCGACCACGCGACCCCCGACAATCTCTCGGGCGGCGAAAAGCGGCGCGTCGCGCTTTGCCGGCTGCTTCTCGAAAACCCCGACATGCTGCTTCTCGACGAGCCCACCAACCACCTCGATGCCGAGACCATCGCCTGGCTGCAGAAGCACCTGATCGAGTACAGGGGCACGATCCTGATCGTCACCCACGACCGCTACTTCCTCGACGACATCACCGGCTGGATCCTTGAGCTGGACCGGGGCCGCGGCATCCCCTACGAGGGCAACTATTCCAGCTGGCTCGAACAGAAGGCGAAGCGACTGGCGCAGGAGGCGCGCGAGGACAAGGCACGGCAGAAGACGCTGGAACGCGAACTGGAATGGATCCGCGCCGGCGCCCGTGCCCGGCAGGCGAAATCCAAGGCGCGCATCCAGGCCTACGAGGAACTGGCGAGCCACAGCGAGCGCGAGAGGATCGGCCGCGCGCAGATCATCATCCCCAATGGCCCGCGGCTGGGCTCGAAAGTCATCGAGGTCGAGGGGCTCAGGAAGGTCTACGGCAACAACGTCCTGATCGAGGATCTGAGCTTCAGCCTGCCGCCCGGCGGCATCGTCGGCGTGATCGGGCCGAACGGCGCCGGCAAGACCACGCTCTTCCGGATGCTGACCGGGCAGGAGGCGCCGGATGCGGGCGCGATCAGCTTCGGCGAGACGGTGAAGCTCGCTTATGTGGACCAGTCGCGGGACGCGCTGGATGCGAACAAGACCGTGTGGGAGGAAATCTCGGACCGGCTCGACGTGCTGCCGCTGGGCGATGCCGAGATGAACTCGCGCGCCTATGTCGGGGCGTTCAACTTCAAGGGCGGCGACCAGCAGAAGAAGGTGGGCCTGCTCTCGGGCGGCGAGCGCAACCGGGTGCATCTGGCGAAGCTCCTGCGCACCGGCGGCAACGTCCTGCTGCTCGACGAGCCGACCAACGACCTCGATGTCGAGACGCTGCGCGCGCTCGAGGAAGCCCTTGAGAACTTTGCCGGATGCGCGGTGATCATCAGCCATGACCGGTTCTTCCTCGACCGGCTCTGCACGCATATCCTGGCCTTCGAGGGAGAGGCGAGGGTGGAGTGGTTCGAGGGCAATTTCGAGGCCTACGAGGAAGACAAGATCCGCCGCCTGGGCCCGGATTCGGTCATGCCGAA
>SLPP01000254.1 GCA_007131945.1 Paracoccaceae bacterium
CCGCGGCATGGGCCAGCTCGGCGTCGGTCTGCGCGGCGGCGCCGGGGCGGAACTCCTCGGGCCGGTAGCGGGCGAGCGGCTCGGCTTCCATGATCCGGCGGGTGAGACGGATGGCGCGGGCAGCGGTGATCCGGTCGCCCTCGGTCGAGAGGTAGTTGGGCGCGATCTCGGGCGCTTCCATCGGGTCCGGGGAGAGCGGCCGGACATGGCCGCGGCTTTCGGGCCGCAGGTGGCAGACCGAGGCGGTGATCGCCGGGAACGGGTGCAGCGGCTGGCCGAAGGCGTCGAGGCTGAGCGGCTGGACGTGGTATTCGAGATCGGCGCGGTCCACATCCGGCCCCGACCGGGCGAAGGCGCCGAGCTGGCTCGGCGCCATCGACATCGGCCCGCTGCGCCTCAGCGCGTATTCGAGCCCGATCATCGCCTTGCCCCAGAGCGTCGACGCCATCGTGTTGAGCGTCTTCGCGCCGTGCACCCTGTAGACCAGCCGCAACTGCAGATGGTCCTGCAGGTTCTCGCCGGCGTCGCAATCGTGGCGCGGCTCGATCCCCAGCCCCTGCAGCACCGGCCCCGGCCCGATCCCGGCGAGCTGCAGGATCTGCGCCGAGCCGATGGCGCCGGCGCAGAGGATGACCTCGGCCTCGGCGCGCGCCTCCTCGACCGTGTCGCCGCGCCGGTAGCGCACGCCGGTGCAGCGCGCGCCCTCGAAGGTGAGCCCGAGCACCTGCGCATGCGTGCGGATCGCGAGCGTGTCGCGCCCCTTCACCGGCCTGAGGAAGGCCTTCGACGAGTTCCACCGCCAGCCCGCGCGCTGGGTGACCTTGAAATAGCCCACCCCCTCGTTGTCGCCGCGGTTGAAGTCGTCGGTCGCCGGGATGCCGCAGGCCTCGGCCGCGCGCGCCCAGTCGTCGAGGATCTCCCAGCGCAGGCGCTGGTTCTCGACCCGCCATTCGCCGCCGGTGCCGTGCAGCGCGGGATCGGCGGGGCCGGCGGCATAGTCCTCGTGGCGGATGAAATGGGGCAGCACGTCGTCCCAGCCCCAGCCGGTCAGCCCCATCTGCCGCCACTGGTCGTAGTCGCCCGCCTGGCCGCGCATGTAGATCATGCCGTTGATCGAGGAGCAGCCGCCGAGGATGCGGCCGCGCGGATAGAGGAGGCTGCGGCCGTTCAGCCCCGGCTCGGCGCGGGTGCGGAAGCGCCAGTCGGTGCGCGGGTTGTCGATGCAGTAGAGATAGCCGACGGGGACATGCACCCAGATGTAGTTGTCGCGCCCCCCGGCTTCGAGGAGCAGCACGCGCGCATTGGCGCTCAGACGATTCGCCAGCAGCGCCCCGGCGGTGCCGGCGCCGACGATGATGTAGTCCCAGCGCTCCATCGTCCCCTCCCTCTGGCCCCCTGCATCGGTCTCCCTGCATCGGGCCTCGCGCGGAGCTTAGCACGCGCCGGCGCATGCGCAATCGGCCCGCCCCTCGATCTGGGGCGCGGCGGAGTGGCGCGCGCAAGAGCTAGCGATTGCCGGAAGGGGGGTTTTCTGCTAACGAAATCGTGGCAGAAACCGGACTCGCAAGAAGGCCGGAACGCCTGTGCAGTGCAAAGGAACGAGGCAGTCATGAAAGTATTCCTGATCCCCGCAGCGGTCGCGCTGATGGTGCTGGCCCCGGTGCCGGCGCTGGCCGGCCCGATCGAGACCGCGTGCAACCGGTCCGACCGCGCCTCGGCGACGCGGTCGCTGTGCCGCTGCATCGACAATGTCGCGCAGCAGACGCTGACCCGCGCCGAGCAGCGCCGGGCGGCGCGCTTCTTCTCGAACCCGGACGAGGCGCAGCGCGTGCGCATGTCGCGCAGCGCCGCCGACAACGAGTTCTGGGCGCGCTACCGGGCCTTCGGCGCGGCGGCCGAGCGGTTCTGCCGCAGCTGATCGCGGGCCGGGCTGCGGCTCAGGCGCGCGGAGCGGTCCTGCGCGCCCGCCAGAGCGTGAAGAGCCCGGCCAGCACCACGATCCCGGCGCCGAGCGCGACATTCGGGCGCAGCGTCTCGCCTAAGAGGGCGACACCGATGATGGCGACGAAGACGAGCTGCATGTAGGCGAAGGGCTGGATCGCGCTCGCCTCGGCGACCTCGTAGGCGCGGATCAGGAGCCAGTGGCTGGAGACCGCGGTGAGGCACAGAAGCCCCATCCAGCCCCAGTCGGCCGGCGCCATCGGCTGCCAGAACCAGATGCCGACGGCGGTGGTGACGACGGCGCCGGCGGTGCCGGTCCAGAAGAAGCTGACCGCCGCCGCATCGTCGCGCCCGACGAAGCGCGTGAGCAATCCGTAGAGCGCGAACATCGTCGCCGCCAGCAGCGGGATCAGCGCCGCCGGCGCGAAGACGCCGAGACCCGGCTGCAGGATGACCAGCACGCCGGCAAAACCGATGCCGATCGCCGTCCAGCGCCGCCAGCCGACATGCTCGCCCAGGACCGGGCCGGAGAGCGCGGCGACGAGGAGCGGGTAGATCGCGAAGACCGCATGCGTCTCGATCAGGCCCAGGGCGACGAAGGCGACGACGATGACGCAGATCTGTCCCGCCAGCAGCACGCCGCGCAGGATCTGGATCGCCGGCCGGCGGGTGCGGGCGGCGGCGCGGATGCTGCCCGCCTGGCGCTTGGCGATGGCGATGACGAAGGCGGCGAAGAACCAGTAGCGGATCATGACGATCATCAGCACGTTGTATTCGCTCGCCAGGTGCCGCGAGAGCGCGTCC
>SLPP01000231.1 GCA_007131945.1 Paracoccaceae bacterium
CGGTATTCTTCTTCATGGCGTTCGGGCCGCGCCTTGAACCGGTGGCGGCTTGCGGCCCTCACTCTCCCTGGCGGTTCCAGCCGCCGGTTGGGTGGTTGCAAGTTCACCCGGAGATTACGCCACCTTCGAATTTCCACCACTTCCGAGACACGACCCGGACCTACTGGACGAAGCGCTGCAAGCGGCGGTAGGTCGAGGCGATCAGCACCGTCCCTTCCGCTCGCGGGCGATGTGGCCGAGATCGGTCTTGCGGGCGCTGATCATCCCAAACGGCAGAAGGCACAGCGTCTCAAGCCGGCTCTTGCTCAGATCGACATGCGGGCGCAGAAAGCTTTCCAGGGCGGTGATGGTGCGTCGGGAAATCCGGACGTTTCCTTTGTCGAAGTCGTCCGGAAAACCACCTCTTCACCCCCCTCCGCCAGACCACTGTCGTGCAGTGCGGCGCTTGAAACCATTGCCCTGCCTCGGGATGCTCGCGCCAAGGCGGCGGGGCCCGAGGCGCGACGCCGTCGGTGGGAAGGGCGCTCGCGAACCGCGCCGGGCCGGTCGCGGCAAACCGGACGGCCCTTCGGGTCGGCCGATGCGTTTGCCCGCACGACAGGGCGCGTGTGAAAGCGTTCCCACGGAAACCCCTGAGTTGAAGAGAGCATTTGACTTGGCATCGCGCGTTCGGCACTCTGCCCCCGGGTGAAGGGGGACGGCAGAATGCCGGACGGTGAAATCCGCCTGATGGTGAAAGGCGCGGCGCTGGGGTCGCGCTTCGCACTGGGTTCGGGACGGTCGGCGCTTCGCGGGCAGGCCGAGCCGCTCTTCGAAAGCATCGGCGACCGGCGGCTGGGCGCGGCTCCGGACGGCGACACTTGGCAGCTTCTGCGCTTCGGGGCCGAGACGGCCCCGTCGCCCTGGGACCTCTGCCACGCGATCCTGCGCGGCGGCATGGGCTTCGCCGCGGTCCCCGGCGCGCAATTCGCCGAACCCGATCTCGAGCAGCGTTGGGCCTTCGCCGACGAGGCGGTCGAGGCGATGCGGCTGGCCGAATCCTGCCCGCCGACCGGTGCGCCGCAGAACCCGAGATTCCCCATCGGCCCGCAATCGGGCGCGCATGCGATGTGGCATGCCGGCCCCGACCACGGCCAGTTCGCGCAGATCGGCGGCATCTTCGATCCCGAGCGCGGGCCGCGCGTGCGCATCGCGCAACTCGATACCGGCTTCGATCCGCATCACCAGACGCTGCCGGCGCGGCTGCGTCACGACCTGCAGCGCAGTTTCGTCCGCGGCGAGCGGCCGGATGACGCGACCGACCGCGCCGGCGGCTTGATCAACAAGGCGCCGGGGCACGGCACCGGGACGATGGGCATCCTCGCCGGGCGCACGACCGGCGCCGCGCCCTGGGCCGAGGTGATCCCGCTCCGCGTCGCCAACGCGGTCGTTCTCTTCGCCAACAGCGCCATCGCCCGCGCGCTCGACTACGTTCACGGGCTGTGCAAGGACCCGCAGACCTTCGTCCATGTCGTGACGATGAGCATGGGCGGACTCGCCTCGCGCGCCTGGGCCGAAGCGGTCAACGCACTCTATGACCGCGGCGTGACGGTGGTCAGCGCGGCGGGCAACAACTACGGCAACCTGCCGACCCGCTTCCTGGTGTTTCCGGCGCGCTTCAACCGCGTGACGGCGGCCTGCGGAGTGATGGCGGATCTGACGCCCTATGCCGATCTCGGGCTGACGCGGATGGCGGGCAATTATGGCCCGGCCTCAGCGATGCGCACCGCCGTCGCCGCCTCGACACCGAACATGCCCTGGCCGCGGATGGGCTGCGCCGGGATCGTCGACAGCGACGGCGCCGGCACCTCGGCGGCGACGCCGCAGGTCGCCGCGGCCGCGGCGCTCTGGATCGCGCGGCATCACGACGCCTGGGAGGCCTATCCCGAGGGCTGGATGCGGGTCGAGGCGGTACGCCACGCGCTTTTCTCGACCGCGGTGCCGGGGCGGGACGCGCAGGAGCGCGAGCGGCTCGGCTACGGCCGGTTGCGGGCGGCCGCGGCCCTGACCGTCGGCCAGCCCGCCGAGGCCGGCATCCTGACCCGCGAAGCCCCCGACTCCACCCGGTTCGGCGCCTTCCGCATGCTTCTCGGCCTCGGTGCCGCCGGACGCGAGCCCGGCGAGGCCGAGATGCTGGAACTGGAGGCGCTGCAACTGTCGCAATCGGCCGAGATCGAGGCGCTGCTACCCGAGGGACCCGATGTCGCGCCGGACGACCCCGCCGAGCTCGCCCGCCTGCGCGAGGCGCTTGCCGATGCGCCCGGCGCGTCGCAGGCGCTGAGGGCGGCGCTGGGGCGGGCCGCCGACCGGCCGGTCGGTTCCGCCGCCGCGCTTGCGCTGCCGGGCGCGGACGCGATCCGCCGTCGGCAGCTTGAACACGCGCTCGACCCGCCGCTCGATGCACCGCCGCGACGGCGTCTGCAGGCCTTCGCCTTCGACCCGTCGATGGGCGCCGAACTGACAACGCTCGGCCTGAACCATGCCGTACTGTCGATCCCCTGGGAGAAGCTCGAACCCGGACCCGTCGGCCGCTATCTCGAGGTGATCGACATCGACCCTCCCAGCCGGCTGGCCTATGCCCCGTTAGATCTGGACGCGCCCGCGGCGCTGGCTGGCGACGGGCTGGCGCCGTCCGAATCCGATCCGCGCTTTCACCAGCAGATGGTCTATGCCGTCGCCATGCGCACGATCGAGGCCTTCGAGGAGGCGCTGGGGCGCGCCGCGCTCTGGGCGCCGCATGTTTCGCGCGACGCGCAGGGGAACGAGCGGGTCGAATTCGTCGAGAAATTGCGTATCCACCCGCATGCCCTGCGCGAGGCCAATGCGTATTACAGCCCCGACCGGCAGGCGCTGCTCTTCGGCTATTTCGAATCGACCGGGGCGCGGGCGGGCGAGCTGGTCTTCACCTGCCTCTCGCACGACATCATCGCCCACGAGGTGACACACGCGCTGCTCGACGGGCTGCACCGGCGCATGCGCGAGCCGACCAATCCCGACGTGCTGGCCTTCCACGAGGCCTTTGCCGACGCGGTGGCGCTGTTTCAGCATTTCAGCCTGCCCGAGGCGCTGCGCGCCGAGATCGCGCGCACCCGCGGCGATCTCGGGCAGGAGGGGCTCCTGGGCGCACTGGCGCAGCAGTTCGGCCAGGCGCTGCATGGTCACGGCGCGCTGCGCGAGTTCCTCGGCGAGCGCGGCAAGGACGGTGTCTGGCGCCCGCGCCCGCCGCAGCTAGACGACTATGAGCAGTATCGCCGCAAGGGCCCGCACGCGCTGGGCGCGGTGCTGGTCGCGGCGCTGTTCGATGCCTTCCTGCAGATCTATCGCCGCCGTGCCCGGGCGGCAGTGCGCCTGGCGACCGGCGGGTCGGGCGTGCTGCCCGAGGGCGAGCTTGCCCCCGACCTTGTCACCCGGTTGGCCGAGGAAGCCGCGCGGACCGCGCGCCATGTCCTGCGCATGGTGATCCGCGCGCTCGACTACTGCCCGCCGGTAGACATCACTTTCGGCGAATACCTGCGCGCGCTCATCACCGCCGACCGCGACATGGTGCCGGACGACGATATGCATTATCGCGTGGCCTTCGTCTCGGCCTTCCGTTCCCGCGGGATCCGGGCGGAGGGCGTGCGGCACGTCTCGGCCGATGCGCTGTTCTGGGAGGAACCGCCCGAGCAGCCCGCGGATCTGGAGGATCTGCTGGGCAGGCTATCGCTGGGTTGGACGCGCGGCGCCGAACGGCCCGAGATCGCGCGGATCTGCGACGAGAACGTCGCCGAGGTCCAGCTTTGGCTCGACCGGCGGGCCGAGGACGGAGTGCTCGCCGGGTTCGGGCTGATGCGCGCCGGGCGGCGTGGCGAGGCCCTGCCCCTCGACGGGATCGCGGGGACGCTGACGCCGCTCACGGTGCAATCGGTGCGCCCCTGCCGCCGCGTCGGGCCGGACGGCGATACCCGCCGCGACCTGGTGGTCGAGATCACCCAGGACTGGACCGCCGACGCGGTCCCCGGCATTCGCTTCAGCGGCGGGGCGACGCTCCTGATCGATCTCGAGACCAAGAAGGTCCGCTACTGCGTGCGCAAACGCGTCGCCAATGCCCGTCGCGTCCGCGAGCAGATCGGCTTCGCCGCCGAGGCCGGCGGGGCCGGGCTGACCGACGCGGCCTTCGGACTGGCACGCGCGGGCGGACCCTTCGCCGTGCTCCATGCCGGGCCGGGCGTCTGGGAAGGGGGCGGCGATGGCGAAGCCTAAGAATCCCACCACCGGGGGGAGGCGCCGTCTGGCGGCAACCGACACCGAGAGCGAGAGCAAGGCTGCAGGCAAGATCGGTGGAGCCAAGTCCGGCGGCAAGACCAGACGCAAGACGAGCGGCAAGGCGAGCGGCAAGGCGCAGGCCTTCCGGGCGCGGGTGCGGATGTATCGCCAGGGAGTGGGCGATTGCCTGCTGGTCAGCCTGCCGCGCAGCTCCGGCGACGGGCTCTTCCACATCATGATCGATTGCGGCGTGCTGCTGGGCACGCCCGATCAGAGGGGCTGGATGCAGCGCATCGTCGCCGACATCGCCGAGACGACCGGCGGCAAGGTCGATCTTCTGGCCGTGACGCACGAGCACTGGGATCACCTCTCGGGCTTTCTCGATGCCGCCGACGAGCTGGCCGCGATCGAATTCGGCCAAGTATGGATGAGCTGGGCCGAGAACCCCGACGACGAACAGGCGCAGGCGCTGGAAGCGGCGCGCGCGCAGGCGATCCGCGCGCTGCGCCTGGCCGAGGCGCGGCTGGGGCTTGCCGGCGCGCCCGAGGCGCAACCGGTCGCCGATCTGATGTCGCTCTTCGGCAGCCGCGGCCGCTCAACCCGCGACGCGCTTGACGCAGCGCGCCGGCTCGCCCCCGCGGGCGGGCCGCGGTATCTGGAACCCGGCGAGACGGTGCCGCTGGACGACGCCGCGGCGCGCGTCCACGTGCTGGGCCCGCCGCGCGACGAGACGCTCCTGCGCCGCTCGAACCCCCGCCGTGGCGAGGGCTACGGCTTCGCCCTCGGCTTCGCGCTCGACGAGGCGCTGGCACTTATGGACGAGGAGGCCCCCGACGGCCCCTTCGCCGCCCGCTGGGGCATCCCGCTGGTTCTCGCCAGAAGCCAGCCCTTCTTCCGCCGCGCCATCGACTCGCCGGGACAGGAATGGCGTCGGATCGACCTGGCCTGGCTCGACGGGGCGCTTGACCTGGCGCTGCGGCTCGATCGCGACACCAACAATTCGAGCCTAGTGCTGGCCTTCGAGCTGGCCGAGGGCGACGTGCTCCTGTTCGCCGCCGATGCCCAGGTCGGCAACTGGCGGTCGTGGCAGGCGCTCGAGTTCGACGGTGGCGCAGGCCGCCTGAGCGGGCCCGACCTGCTGGCACGAACGGTGCTTTACAAGGTCGGCCATCACGGCAGCCACAATGCCACGCTGCGCGCGCAGGGACTTGAGCAGATGACGCGGTTGAAGACCGCGCTGGTGCCGGTCGACGAGGCGGTCGCCCGCGCGCGGAACTGGACACGCATCCCGCTGCCCGAGCTGCTGGAGGCACTGGACGCGCAGACCGAGGGGCGCGTGCTGCGCGCCGACGCGCCGGCGCCGGCGGCTGCCGCGGATATCGACGCCACCGCCCTGCGCTTCGACGTCTTCCTCTGAACGCCGCCGCTTTCACGGGATTGCGAGGGTTTTTTCGGTGGCTTTTCGGCGCATCGGCTATACTTTGCCTGCTGCGCGACGGAGACGGCGACCTTCTGCGTGCAAGGATGACGCATCGGACAGGGCATGGGCGCGATCGGAAGATATCTGGGACAGGCGCTGGCGGTGGTCGCGGTCGTGGCCGCCGCCGTGGTGATCTGGGCCGTCTGGTTGCCCGCATCGCATCCGCTGCTCGACCGTCTGGGGCTACTCGCCCCGCTCGAACGCGCCGGCCTGCCGATCGCGCGCGGGGCGGAGGGCAATGACGCCGGGCGACCGGGCGGCCCTGGCGGTTTCGGCGGCGGCGCCGTCGCGGTGATCGCCGGAGAGGTTGCCGAGGTGGCGCTGCGCGACCGGGTAAGCGCCATCGGCACGGGTGCGGCGCGGCGCTCGGTCGTGCTTCAACCCGAGGTTTCGGGGCGCGTGGTCGAGATCGCGGTCGAGCCGGGCGCCTGGGTGGAGGCCGGCACGACCATTGCGCGGCTCGACGACCAGGCCGAGACCATCGCCCGCGATCGCGCCGTGCTGTTGCTGGACGAGGCGCTCGATACCGCAGACCGGCTGGAGCGGCTCCGCGCCAGCGGGACCGCCACGGCCGTGCAGATCCGCGAGGCGGATCTTGCGGTACGCACCGCCGAGCTCGCCTTACGCGAGGCCGAATTCGATCTGTCGCGCCGCGCGGTCCGGGCGCCGATCGACGGCTGGATCGGCCTGATCGACGCCGAAATCGGCGACCAGGTCGGCCCCGGAACGCAGATCGCGCGGATCGACGATCGCTCGGTCCTGCTGGTCGAGTTCCGCGTGCCCGAACGCCTGGTCGGCCGCATCGCCTCCGGCGACGGCCTGCGCGTGGCGCCGCTCGCCCGGCGCGATGCGCCGCTCGAGGGGCGGGTGCACGCCATTGACAGCCGCGTCGACGAGGCCGGCCGCAACCTGCGCATCCAGGCCGAGATCGCCAATGACGAGGACCGCCTGCGCGCCGGCATGGCCTTCGCCATCGAGATGGAATTCGCCGGCAAGATGCATCCGGCGGTCGAGCCGCTGGCGATCCAGTGGTCTAACGAGGGCGCCTATGTCTGGGCCGTGCGCGACGGGCGCGCGGAACGCGTCGATGTGCGCATCCTACAGCGCGCCAATGGCCGGGTGCTGGTCGCCGGCGATCTTGCCGCGGGCGAACATGTGGTGCTCGAGGGCGTGCAGAGCCTGCGCGACGGTGCCGAGGTCGAGATGCGCGACCGCGACTCGCGTCCCGGCGACCGCAGCGAGGGCGAGGTCAGGGCGAAGGCCGGTGCCGGGCTTTCCGAGACCTGAGATGCGCATGAGCGACTCCGCCCGCACCGATCTGCCCGGAGATGAACGTCCCGAGGAGGCGCAACGCTCGGGCACCGCGCTGTTCATCCGCCGGCCGATCCTCGCCTTCGTGCTCAACGCGCTCATCGTGATTGCCGGCATCGCCGGGCTGATCGGCGCCGAGGTGCGCGAACTGCCCGATATCGACCGCCCGGTCGTCACCATCACCACGACCTTCTCCAGCGCCAGCCCCGAGACCATCGACCGGGAGGTCACGAGCGTGGTCGAAGGCGCGGTCGGGCGTGTTGCCGGCGTGCGGGCGATCTCGTCGGAATCGCGCTTCGGGCGCAGCCGGGTGACGGTCGAATTCGGCGACCGTACGGATATCGACGTCGCCGCCACCGACATCCGCGACGCGATCGGCCGGATCCGCAACCAGTTGCCCTCGGGCATCGACGAGCCGCGTATCATCAAGGCCGACGCCAACGCGGAGGTGATGATGCGCATCGGTGTCACCTCCTCGGCCCGCTCGGTGCAGGATCTGACACGTCTGGTCGAGGAGATGGTCGAGGATCGGCTGATCTCGGTCCCCGGTGTCGCCGACCTGCAGGTCTTCGGCCGGCGCGAGGCGGTGTTCCGCGTCGATATCGACATGCTGGAACTGGCCGCGCGCGGGCTCAGCCTGGCCGATCTGCGGGGCGCGCTGCGCGACGTTGCCTTCGACGTGCCGGCCGGCGCACTGCAGACACGGGCGCAGTCGATTTTCGTGCGCACCACCGCCCCGGTGCGGACACCCGAGGATTTCGAGGCGCTGATCCTGCGCGGCGAGACGCGGCTCGGTGATGTCGCGAATGTCTCGCTGGGTCCGGCGCCGGGCGAGTCGATCCTGCGGGCGAACGGGCAGTCGGGCATTGGCCTCGGCATCATCCGGCAGGCGACATCGAACACGCTCGACATCTCGGCCGCGGTGACCGGTATCGTCGAGGAATTGCGGGAGATCCTGCCCGGGGACGTGTCGATCTTCGTCACCTATGACGAGGCGACCTTCGTGCGCGGGGCGATCACCGAGGTGGTCAAGACGCTGGGCCTGGCGCTGCTGATCGTGGTCGGGATCATCTTCCTGTTCCTGCGCGACGCGCGCGCGACGCTGATCCCGGCGATCACCCTGCCGGTGGCGCTGATCGGCACGCTGGCGGCGATCTGGATCGTCGGCTTTTCGGTCAACGTGCTGACGCTCCTGGCGCTGGTGCTGGCCACCGGCATGGTGGTCGACGACGCCATCGTCGTGCTTGAGAACATCGTCCGCCGCCGGGCCGAGGGAATGGGGCCGCGCGCGGCGGCGGTCCTTGGCACGCGGCAGGTCTTCTTCGCCGTCGTCACCACCACCGCGACACTGGCCGCGGTCTTCGTGCCGCTGTCGTTCCTGCCCGGCCAGACCGGCGGGCTTTTCCGCGAGTTCGGCTTCACGCTGGCGATGGCGGTGCTCCTGTCCTCGATCGTCGCGCTGACGCTCTGCCCGGTGCTGGCGAGCCGCCTGCTGCGCGCCGCGCCCGCCGGCGAGACCCGGCGCGGGCCGATGATCTGGCTCGGCGACCGGCTCGCCGCGCTCTACGCCTGGACGCTTCGCGGCGCGCTGAAGGCGCCCTTGGTGGTGATCGCGGCGGCGGCGCTCTTCGGTCTCACGGCGCTTCTGCTGATGGGCCAGATCCGCCAGGAGCTGACCCCGTCGGAGGACCGCGCCATCGCCCTTCTGAGCGTGCGCGCGCCGCAGGGCGTCTCGCTCGATTACCTCAACGGCAAGATGCTCGAGATCGAGGCGCTGGTGCAGCCGTTGCGCGCTTCGGGCGAGGTGACGAACGTTTTCGCCATCACCGGCACCGGCGGGCGCGACAACCGTGGCTTCATGGTCATGACCCTGGCCGACTGGAACGCGCGCACGCGCAGCCAGCAGGAGATCGTGGCGGAAATCAACGCCGTCCTGCGGCAGGTGATCGGCGTGCAGGCCTTCGCCATCCAGCCCAACTCGCTGCGCATCCGCGGTGCCGGTCAGGGGCTGCGTTTCGCCATCGTCGGCACGAACTACGACGAACTCGCCAGTCAGGCCGAGGCGCTGGTCGAGCGGATGCGGGAAGACCCCGGACTCGGCCAGGTGCGGCTGTCGTTCGAGACCACGCAGCCGCAGCTCTTCATCGAGGTCGATCGCCGCCGCGCGGCCGATCTGGGCTTGGCGATCGACGGGCTGGGCGAGGCGCTGCAGGCGGTGCTCGACGGGCGCACGGTGGGCACGGTCTTCATCGACGACCGCAGCTTCGACATCAAGATGCTCTCGACCGCCACGCCGGTTCGTGACCCGACCGATCTAGAAAACGTCTTCGTGCAGAGCTCGAACGGCCAGCTGCAGCCGCTCGCGTCCTTCGTCACGCTCGAGGAACGCGCGGTCGCCCCGGAACTCACGCGCGAGGCACAGATGCGCGCGGTCGAGATCACCGCGGGGCTCACGCCGACGATGGCGCTGGGCGACGCGCTGGCCGAGGTCAACCGGCTCGCCGCCGAAGTCCTGCCGGCCGAGTCCCGCGTCGTGCCGCTGGCCGAGGCAGCGACGCTCGACGAGACCTCGAGCGGCATCCTGATCGTCTTCGGCTTCGCGCTGCTGGTGGTGTTCCTGGTGCTCTCGGCGCAGTTCGAAAGCTTCGTCTCGGCCGTCGTCGTCATGGCGACGGTGCCGCTGGGGCTTGCCTGCGCGATCTTCGCGCTTCTGCTGACCGGGGGCAGCCTGAATGTCTACTCGCAGATAGGTCTGGTCCTGCTGGTCGGCATCATGGCCAAGAACGGGATCCTCATCGTCGAATTCGCCAACCAGCTGCGCGACCGCGGCGCCTCGGTCGCCGAGGCGGCCTTCGAGGCGGCGACGATCCGGCTGCGGCCGGTGATGATGACCATGGCCTCGACCGTGCTCGGCGGCGTGCCGCTGGTTCTGGCCTTCGGCGCCGGCGCCGAGGCGCGCGAGGCGCTCGGCTGGGTGATTGTTGGCGGGCTGGGGCTGGCGGCGCTGCTGACGCTCTATCTGACACCCGTCGCCTATCTGCTGCTCGCGCGCTTCACCACGCCCAAGGCCGCCGAGGCGGCACGCCTCGCGGGTGAGCTCGACGCTGCCACCGGCGCGGGCCGCCGATCGCCCGCTGGCGCCGCGGTGACCCCGGCGGAGTGACGCGGGCAGAGACGCACGCCCGCCCGCAGCGCGGCGATGCGCTAAGAGGCATCTGCCGCCCGTGCAGGCCTCCGGCATAGCCCGGCAATGTACCGACCCGGCGGAATCTGCTCAGGTCAAGCCGCTGATGTCATGCTGCGGCGGGTGTCGTCATGTCCAGTGCCTGATGCGGTCGGCGTGTGTGGATGCCCCCTGTTTGGCAAGCGAAATCCTTGGTTTTCGGAGGGGCCTTAGATCGGACATGTGTCAGGCCTCTGACCCCGAACTTCGACACTTGTCGGTCGATTTCACGTGTGCTTGAGATAGCGCCATTCGGGAATTCAACGGCTTAGCCTTTGGCGAAGGTTGTTTTCGGCGATTCGGTGTTGTGGCACGCTAAGATTTATGTCATGTTGTTTAGATCAGTGTTTATATGATATAGTTGCGGCATGTATACGAAGATCACCCAGTCAGGCGGGCGGCGCTATCTCCAGCTGGTCGAGGGCTATCGCAACGAGTCCGGGAAGGTCCGGCATCGTGTGGTCGCTAACCTTGGGCGGCTCGATGACCTCA
>SLPP01000218.1 GCA_007131945.1 Paracoccaceae bacterium
TGCCGGGATGCGGCAGGAAGTCCCGCGCCGGATCCTCGGCATTGATCCGCACCTCGATCGCGTGGCCGGTGCGGCGGATGTCCTCCTGCCGCATGCGCAGCCGCTCGCCGAGGCAGACCCGGATCTGCTCGCGCACCAGGTCGACCCCGGTGATCATCTCGGTCACCGGGTGCTCGACCTGGATGCGGGTGTTCATCTCGATGAAGTAGAACTCGCCCGTCGTGTCGTCGTAGAGATATTCGAGCGTCCCGGCGCCGCGGTAGTTCACCGCCGCCGCCAGCGCCACGGCCGAGGCGCAGAGCTTCTCGCGCACCTCCTCGGGGAGCGCGGGCGAGGGCGCCTCCTCCCAGACCTTTTGCCGCCGCCGCTGCAGCGAGCATTCGCGCTCGAAGAGATGCACCACGTGCTGGCCATCGCCGAGCACCTGAACCTCGACATGCCGCGAGCGCTCGATCAGCTTCTCGAGATAGAGCCCGCCATCGCCGAAGGCCGCGAGCGCCTCGGCGCTCGCCGTGGGCAGGAGCTTCTCGAACTGCGCCTCGTCGCGGGCGATGCGGATGCCACGCCCGCCGCCGCCGGCCGCGGCCTTGATCATCACCGGAAAGCCCGTGCGCCGGATCACCGGCCGCGCCTCTTCCAGCGTCGCCACATGGCCGTCGCTGCCCGGCACGGTGGGCACATGCACGGCATGCGCCGCCGAGCGCGCGGCGACCTTGTCGCCCATCAGCCGGATCGCCTGGCCCGACGGGCCGATCCAGGCCATTCCCGCCGCCTCGACCGCATCGGCGAAGCCGGCGTTCTCGGCCAGGAACCCGTAGCCCGGATGCACCGCCGTTGCCCCGGTGGCGCGCGCGGCCTCGAGGATCGCATCGACCTTGAGATAGGATTTCGACGCCTGCGGCGGCCCGATCTCGACCGCCTCGTCGGCGAGTTGCACGGCCAGCGACTCCGCGTCGGCCTTGCTGTAGACCTGCACGGTCTTCAGCCCGAGTTCGCGCGCGGCGCGGATCACCCGCACCGCGATCTCGCCGCGATTGGCGACCAGAAGCTTGCCTTCCGAACCGGACATGCGCCGCGCCGTCAGTCGAGCTCGGCCAGCGGCTGGCCGGCCATCACCGCGTCCTCGTTGTCGACGAGGAAGCTGCGGATCGTGCCGGCCTCGGTGGCCTTGACCTCGTGGAAGCTCTTCATCACCTCGATCAGGCCGATCACCTCGCCCGCCGCCACGCCGTCACCCTCGGCCTTGAACGGCGGCTTGTCGGGGGCCGGGCGGCGGTAGAAGGTTCCCGGAAGCGGCGAGACGATCTCTTTGGCCATGGTTTCTCTGTCCCTGGATTGAGCGATGAGGAGCGGCGTTTGCGACGGGCTCAGCCATCGAGATGCGGACGCAGCGCGTCGCGCACGGCGGTGGCGATGTCGACCGCGTTCGGCGTGTCGGAATGGATGCAGACGGTCGTCGCGCGCACCGGCAGCTCGCGCCCGCCGGTGCTGATGATCCTGCCCTCGGCGACGGCGCGCAGCGCCCGCGCGGCGCAGTCGGCGGGATCCTTGGCGTCGTGCTCGCGGGTGATGATCAGCCTTCCGTCGTCGTCATAGTCGAGATCGGCGAAGAATTCCGGGATGAACGCGTGCCCGCGCTCGGCATAGACGGTCTCGTGCAACGTGCCCGACAGGCCCATCAGCGGCACGCCGAAGACATCCGCCGCGTCGCAGACGCCATGCGCGATCTCGGGATCGCGCGCGGCCATGCCGTAGAGCACGCCATGCGGCTTGATGTGATTGAGCGTCATCCCCTCGGCCTTCAGGAACCCGCTCAGCGCGCCGATCTGGTAGATCAGGCAGTTGGCCAGTTCCTCGCGCCCGATCTTCATCTCGCGCCGGCCGAAGCCCTGCAGGTCGGGCAGCGAGGGATGCGCGCCGACCCTGACGCCGTGCTCCCTGGCCAGCCGCACGGTCTTTCGCATGTGGTTGAAGTCCGAGGCGTGGAACCCGCAGGCGACATTGGCGACGGTGATCAGAGGCATCAGCCCGGCATCGTCCCCCATCTGGTAGAGACCGAACCCCTCGCCCATGTCGCAATTGACTGTCGCCATCGTCCACCCCCGCCGCGCCGGCCTCCCGGCATCTCTTTGCGCGGCATCGTGCAATGGCCCCCGGGCGAATTCAAGCCGAAAGTCGCGCGGCGCGGCGCGGCCATCGCGGTGGTACCGGACGGACGGAAAGCGCATGGCGGGGATGTGCCCCGGCGCCTCGGAAACGCGTTGCGAGAGACAGGTGATCCGGCCCTGTTTCGGCATCAGGCGCCGGATGTCGCCCTCCCATTCACGGACATCCACGCAGCCGTCGCGCACCCGCCTTGAAAGACGGGCGTGGTTGTCTGCTGTCAAGCTTGCCGGTCCGCTGACGAATGTCCGGATACCCGTACCCCCCCCTGGATCAGAAGCATGGCAGTGTCGAAAAGGGGGGGGGCGTGCAAATTTGCGCGCTTCGGCATGCCATTGAAGAAATGATGGAAATCGTCGCCATTAACCGGAACGAAACCTTTGGCTGCGCCGCCGGGAGCTGCCGGCGCATGCGGATGTTCGGACGAGTCGCGCCCCTCGCCGACGCGCTTGATCGTCGGCGTGCTTGACCGCGCCGAGCTTTCCTCTACCGATAGGAAAAAACGGGGAGGTGCGCATGCGGGGCCAGATGATGGACCAGCCGCTGTTGATTTCCA
>SLPP01000051.1 GCA_007131945.1 Paracoccaceae bacterium
ACCGGAGCCACCAATGCCTCTGGATCGGGTCCGTTGGGGAGAGTTCCAGCACTGATCGAGCCAGGTCGATGACTTCAAGCCGCGAAAGGATGCCGCCGTCCCGCTGGCGCTCCGGAACTCAAAGCCCATGTCCCGCTTCCTTCTGCACAGGCGATGCTGCCCGTTTCAAAAGAGCGCAAGTGAAAAACGGTACCTGAGCGGTCAGTAACTGCCGCAAGTCCGAAGAATCCTCCGTTGGTTCCCGCTCGCCACTGCACGTCGCAGTCGCGCCACCATCAACCGCACCCGAACCCAAGCGTCGGAAGAGGAGGCTGTTTGCAACCGTAACAAACAATCAACCACGAGTCAGCAACCAATCCGAGTTTTTCCGTGTACGTTCTTCCGTCCGTATCGCAGCCAGGCTAATCGACGAGGATGGCAGCCATCCGACAGAAACCGCGCAGACTGGACAAGCGCGCTTGTCGCTCCTAGGGTTGCCAGCGACTTGCGCGCAAGGTTCTGCGCGCATGCCGTCGATCCGTGCCCCGGCTGGAGGAAATACGGTGACACGCCTGCAGATCGCCGCCCAGGGGGACCACCGCGAGAGGAGCGCGGCCGTCCGTCTCGTCGCGCCTGCAAACAGTTGGACGGGGGCCGAGTTGCGCAGCTTGCCGTGTGGCGGCAGCATCCGGATCGAGGCGCAGAGCAACGGGCCGGTGCGCCTGCTGATGACAGATGCAGACAGTTACGCCTCTTTTCCAGATGTGAAGGCCCCCCTGTTCGACCGGCGAATCGAATATTCGACTATTGCAGAAATATCCTTGCCGCAGAGCGGTGACTACTATCTCATCGCGGACAATCGGAGGGGCGACAGCGCACGCGAGGTCTTGCTGGCGCTGCATGGGCGGTCGCATGATGTTCACGATGTGCTGCCCTTGACGCGACAGTTCGAGGAGCTTCGGCGACAGATGGATTCCGCCTTCGATCTGCGCGGCCTGGATCTTCAGCTCGCCGATCCGGGTCCGGAACTGCCGGCCATCACCGGCCGGCGACTGATTGTCGGACGCGACTTCATCCGTCGGGTCGAAGCCGAACTGCCCGATGAACGCGCGGCACGGGGCGCGATCCTGTTTGCCATCCTGCACGCCGTCGCCGCGGACTGGCTTGTCACGGAGACGGCGCCCGAACCCGCCGCGACAAGACACCTAGCCGCGGCATTGATGGTCCTTTTCAACCAGATCGACGGCGCCCGGTCACAGGCAGCGCATTTCGCCGAGCGCTTGGCGACGGACAGCGCAGTGGCACCAGACAAGAAGGACCCGACGAATCCCTTTGCGGCCGCTGCTGCACGCTCGGTTCTGCACCGATTGAAGGATCCGCAAACGCTGTTGCGCGACATGCAGGGTTTTGTCCTGCCTCGGATGCGTCCCGAGATGCTTGAACAGCTGCGCAGGCAGACGCCCGGCTGGGCCGATCCGCAAGCGGTCGACGCTGCGCTGGCGAGGCACTTCGGGACTCCGTCGAATGACAGGAACTCGAAGTGATGCAGGCGCTTGACGCTCGCGTTCACCCGATCGCCCGAGCCGGTGCGCTGGTCATCGCGGCCGTCCTGCACGCGGGCACTGCCGTCGCCGTGGAACAGCGGGTCCAGTGCGTGATCTATCCGTCGATGGAGATCCGACTGGCCAGTGCCACGGCAGGCCTTCTTTCCGAGGTGCCGGTCGAGCGTGGCCAAACGGTCCAGCAGGGAGAGATCGTGGCTCGGCTCGAATCCAGCGTGCAGGAAGTGGAGTTATCGATGGCGGAATTGCGCGCGGCTTCGAATATCGAGGTGGAGATCGCCCGCGCCCGGTCGGCGCTGACCGACTCGCGCGGGGCGCGCATCGAGGAACTCTACACCCGGCAGATCGCAACCGAGGCCCAGTACCAGGAGTTGCAGGCGGAACGCCGTCTGGTCGCGCTGGAAACCGAGCGGGCCAAGATGGAAGCCGAAACGGCGCAACTGGAAAGCGAGCGCGCCGAAAGACTGCTTGCATTGCGCAAGATCCGCAGTCCGGTCGATGGCGTCGTCGTCGAACGCCTTCTGGGCCCGGGTGAGTTCGTGCACCAGGACGCGCCCGTGCTTCACCTTGCGCAGATCGACCCCTTGCACGTCGAGGCGTTTCTGCCGACCTCGATGCTGCACGCGGTCGAAGTCGGCATGCAGGCGACGATCTTTCCGCAGGAGCCTGTCGGCGGCACCCATGCGGCAACAGTCGCGGTCGTCGATCAGGTCATCGATGCCGCCAGTTCGACTTTTGGCGTCAGATTGACACTGCCCAATCCCGACGGGGCGATCAGGGCGGGCCTTCATTGCGAACTCACGATGCAACCTGCGCGCTGATTCACTCTTCAGTCGATTGCAACTGTGTACTTCAGACAAATGCAAACCGGCCTGAGTGATCCCGGGGATCGGGCGCCCCAGGCAGTGCCGAGCTGATGCCTCGTGGAAAGAGTGGCGATTTGGTCGAAATGGTCGTGGGCGGAGGAGGCGACGACGGCGAAGAGCGCCATGATCGCGCCCGCCGAGGGATCAAGGTCCGCGCGGTCCGCCAGCCGGACACGGGGTTCGCCTCTGCGCGTCTGCTCTTTTCGAGGATGATGGAGAAATCGAATTGGGCGAACCGCGACTTCACGCCTCGGCGGCGGCGTCGCATGACGGTTGTGCGAGGCTCGAGGCATTGGAGGAGACGACTATCTTTGCGACGGTGTCTCTCCATGCCGGTAGCTGATTCACGCGCTGTGTCGAGCTTCCACTCGCAGGATGCGCCCTCGCAACCGCGAGCAAGGTTCCGCCTTGACCGCAGCAGCGCCGCGCGGCCGGGGCGGGATTGAGCCATGTCTCCGCTTGCCATGGTGCTGACCCTTCTGGTCGCGGCGGTGGTGATGTTCGCCATCAATCGCCCGCGCATGGACGTCGTCGCGGTCATCATGATGGTCGCCCTGCCGATCACCGGCGTGATCTCCGTGCCCGAGGCGCTGATGGGGTTGTCGGACCCCAACATCGTGCTTATCGCCGCGCTCTTCGTCATCGGCGAGGCGCTGGTACGCACCGGTGTGGCGCAGCGGCTGGGCGACTGGCTCACAGCACGCGCGGGCGCCAACGAGGCGCGGCTGATCTTCCTGCTGATGGTGATCGTCGCGGGCGTGGGTTCGTTCATGTCCTCGACCGGGGTGGTGGCGATCTTCATTCCCATCGTGCTGCGCATCGCCCGCAAGGCACGGATTCCGGCCGGGCGGCTGATGATGCCACTTTCCGTTGCGGCGCTGATCAGCGGGATGATGACGCTGATCGCGACCGCCCCCAACCTCGTCGTGCATGCCGAACTCATCCGCCAGGGGCACTCGGGCTTCACCTTCTTCAGCTTCACGCCGTTCGGCCTGCCGATCCTGGTTCTCGCCATTCTTTACATGCTCTTCGCGCGGCGGTTCCTCGCCCCCGGCATGCCCGAACCGGAACCCGAACGCGCGGCGCTCGCGCACTGGGTGGAGGAATACGACCTCGCCGGGCGCGAGCGGCGGTTCCGGTTGCGCGCGGGCTCGCCCCTTGCCGGCAAGCGGCTCGATACGCTCGATCTGCGGGCGAGCGCGGGGATCGACATCATCGCCATCGAACGAGGTACGGGCTATCGCCGCAAGCTGATCCATCCGCGGGCCAGCACGGTTCTCGAACCGGGCGATACCCTTCTTCTGAACCTGCGGGCCGGGAGCTTCGACGTCGACAGATGGGCCGAGGCGAACGCACTCGTCGAGCTTTCGCCGACGGGCCGCTGGTTCGCCGACACCGCGCAGGAGGTCGGCATGGCGCAGCTGATCGTGCCGCCGACCTCGCGGCTGATCGGCCAGACGCTGACCGGGGCCCGGTTCCGCACCGCCTACGATCTGGCGGTGATCGGCATGAAGCATGGCACGAAGCCGGTGCCCGCGCATGTGATCGAGGAACCGCTGCGCGCGGGCGACACGCTCCTCGCGGTTGGTCCGTGGCGGGCGATCCGCAAGCTGCAGGACGAGCGGCGCGACCTGGTGCTGCTCGACCTGCCCGCCGAGTCCGACGAGGCCGTACCCGCCCGTCGCCGCGCGCCGCTTGCCATTGGCGTGCTCGCGCTGGTGGTCCTGCTGATGGTCTGGGGCGTGGTGCCCAACGTCCAGGCCGCCCTCTTCGGCTGCCTGCTTCTCGGGCTCTTTCGCTGCATCGACATGGCCGGGGCCTATCGCTCGATCCATTGGCAGAGCCTGATCCTGATCGTCGGCATGCTGCCCTTCTCGTTGGCGCTGCAACGCACGGGCGGCGTCGAGATCGCCGCGCAGGCGCTGCTCGATCTGGCCGGCGCCGCGTCGCCGCGGATGGTGCTGGCGGCAATCTTCGCCATGACGGCGGTGCTGAGCCTCTTCATCTCGAATACCGCGACGGCGGTGCTGATGGCACCGGTCGCGCTGGCCGTCGCGGCCGAACTCGACGCCTCGCCCTATCCCTTCGCCATGACCGTCGCGCTCGCCGCATCGGCGGCGTTCATGACGCCGGTCTCCTCGCCGGTGAACACGCTCGTGGTTGGGCCGGGGAACTACCGCTTCACCGACTTCATGCGGATCGGGGTGCCGTTCACGATCATCACCCTCCTCGCCACGGTGCTGCTGGTTCCGGTCATCCTGCCCTACTGATCGCCTTGCCACGCCGGCGCGATATCCGGCCAGAGGCGCGGGATCGCGCGGGTCGGCCATGGGGGGCGTGCACGATGCGCAGTTGGGCTCTCGACGGCAGAATCCGTTCCCGAATCGCGCGATTCACCTCGAAAACGAAATGGCGCGACGCGATTCCGGCGAAAAGTGAAAAGAAGTGACGTTTCGGAGCGCCGGGACTTTCCGGAGTGCCTTGTGGCAGGCATGCTGCCTTTATACAGGATCTGGTGTTTCGGGCGGCCGGGGCGCGGCATTCTGCGCGCGGCTCTGCCGAACGTGTCACGCCGAACTGGCCGCATGGCGTTGCATTCGATCCGTCTCGGCGCGACTCGGGCGGCGTATCGCCGCCGAGCCAGGCGGAGCGGCCTAGGGTGGATTCGAGCTGGCGCGCTTCGGACGCACGCGCCCGATCCGCCGGTTTCCGGGCGGGCGGATCGCGGCCATGCTTTCGGCGCGGGCAGGCCGGAAGGCGACCTCTCCTTGACCCGGATCAAGGCGGCGGCGAGCAGGTATCGGTAGCCCCGCCTTGCATCCGTTCCCGGGCGGCGACGCGCCGTCCGACAGGTCTCGCAGCCGCGACCCGTCGCAGGGCGCTCAAGACAGGAGCCGGTCCATGGGCTTTCGCCAGACGGAAAGCGCACACACGCGCCCCCTTTCCGACCTGAGTAGCGCCGACCTGCCCGATGCCGGCGGCAAGGGCGCGAGCCTCGGCGCGATGCTGCAGGCCGGACTGCCGGTGCCCGAGGGCTTCGCGGTGCTGACCGAAGCCTACCGCGCCTTCGTGCGCCACAACGGCTTCGAGGAACCGGTGCGCGCGCTGGTCGAGGATGTGGCCGCCGACGACCCCGAGGCGCTTGCCGCCGCCGCGCAGGCGCTGAAGGACCGCTTCATCGCCGGCGAGATCCCGGCGGACATTGCCCGCAGCATCGCCGGGGCCTATGCCGAGGCCGGGGGCGGGCTGGTCGTCGTGCGCTCCTCGGCCACCGCCGAGGACCTGCCGGGG
Source organism: Paracoccaceae bacterium (assembly GCA_007131945.1). Lineage (GTDB taxonomy): Bacteria > Pseudomonadota > Alphaproteobacteria > Rhodobacterales > Rhodobacteraceae > Pararhodobacter. Next base: position 5,699 of record SLPP01000051.1, read on the forward strand.
GCGAGCTTCGCCGGGCAGCACGACAGCTTCCTCAATGTCGAGGGGGCCGAGGACGTCACCGATGCCGTGCGCCGCTGCTGGGCCTCGCTGTGGAACCCGCGCGCGGTCTCGTATCGCAAGCGGGTGGGGCTGGACACGACCGAGATCGGCATCGCCGTCGTCGTGCAGCGGATGATCGATGCGGAACGCGCGGGCGTTCTGTTCACCGCCAACCCGCTCGATCACCGCCGCGACCGGATGCTGCTCTCGGCCTCCTTCGGGCTGGGCGAGGCGGTGGTGGGCGGCGATGTCAGCCCCGACAACTGGGTGCTCGACGCCTCCGGCAAGGTGCTGACGCACCACCTGTCCGACAAGCAGGTCATCACGCTGCGCGAGGGCAAGGGCACGGTGAACCGTCCGATGCCCGAGGAGAAGCGCCGCGCCGTCAGCCTGACCGACGCCGACGTGGCGGAACTGGCGCGCCTCGGCGCCCGCGCGCAGGCGCATTTCGACGGTCCGCAGGACCTGGAATGGGCGATCGAGAGCGGGCGCATCTATCTCGTGCAGTCGCGGCCCATCACCTCGCTCTTCCCGCTGCCCGAGCCCCTGCCCCGGCCCGACGAGGGTCTGCGGCTCTATCTCTGCTTCAACGTCCATGCCCAGCAGATGCTGGAGCCGTTCACGCCGGCCGGTGTCGACTGGTGGCGCGCCATCGTCGGCGGCTTCGCCCATGCCGCGACCGGCCGCCCCGAGCACGAGGTGCGCTGGATCAAACTTGCCGCCGGGCGGCTCTTCGCTGACATCACCGAGCTTCTGCGCAAGCCCGGCCGCTGGCCGAAACTGGCCGAGGCGGCCTCGGACAAGGACCCGATCACCGGCCAGGCGCTTCTCGGCTTCCGCGACCGCGAGGGGCATCGCATCATCGGCCGCAAGGGCGGCATCGGCTTCTGGTGGCGGCTCGGGCCGCTTTTCGCGCGGCTGGGCTGGCGCGGGCTGATGGCCTCGCTCAACCCCGAGCGGGCGCGGATCCGGGTGCTGGCCGAGACAGATGCGGCGATCCGCCGGTTCGAGGCGCAGGCCGACCGGTTGACGACCATGCGCGCCCGCGTCGACTTCATCCGCGACGTGCTCGGCCGGCGCGGGGCGATCATCTGGATCATTCCGGTGGCGGTGATGAATCCGGGGCTGATGGCCGAGGGGGCGCTGCGCCGCAAGCTGGGCGACTGGCTGGGCGACGAGTCGCTGATCACCCCCGTCCAGCGCGCGCTGCCGCACAACATCACGACCGAGATGGGGGTGACGCTCTGGCGGCTGGCGCGGCAGCTGAAGGAAGAGGGCCGCGAGCCCACGCCCGACCACCCCGGCGTCGCCGACTTCCTGCGCCGCTTCGGCCACCGCGCGGTCTGGGAGATCGACCCCGGCATCCCCCGCTGGTCCGAGGAGCCGGCCTATGTGCTGGATCTCTTGCGCGGCTACATGGCGGCGCCCGAGGACGCCGACCAGGTCGCGCGGTTCACCCGCCAGCAGGCCGAGGCGGAGGCGGCGGCGACCGGGCTGACCGACCGGATCCGCGCGGCGAAGGGCGGGTTGCGCGGACGCGTCTTCGCCTGGCAGATGCGCTGCTACCGCGAACTCGCCGGTCTTCGAGAGCAGCCCAAGTTCGAGGGCGCGCGGATGATCGCCATCGCCCGGCGCATCCTGCTGGAGGCGGGGGCCGAACTGGTGGCGAAGGAGGCGCTGGACGCGGCCGAGGACGTCATGTTCCTGCGCTACGACGAGCTGATCGCCTTCGAGGAAGGCCGGGTGGGCGACCTGCGGGCGAAAGCCGCCGCGGCGCGGGCTGAATATGACCGCGAGATGAGCCGCCGCGCCGTGCCGCGCTGGATGACATCGGACGGCGAGGCGATCTTCGGAGTGCAGGTCGAGGAGGCCGAGGGCGTGCTCAGCGGCCTGCCGGTCTCGGCCGGCACGCATGAGGGGCGGGTGCGGGTGGTCCTCAACCCCGCGGGCGCGCGGCTGGAGTCGGGCGAGGTCCTGGTCTGCCGCGGCACCGACCCGGCCTGGACGCCGCTTTTCCTGCAGGCGGGTGCCCTGGTGATGGAGACCGGCGGCGCGGTATCGCACGGCTCGATCGTGGCGCGCGAATACGGGTTGCCGGCGGTCGCCGGCGTCCCCGAGGCGACGACGCGGCTGACGGATGGGCAGCGCGTGCGCGTCGACGGGCAGAGCGGGCAGGTCGTGATCCTCGATGACTGAACCGGTCGAGACCGCCATGCACGCCGTCGGGATCGGCCCGCGGCTGAAGGCGGCGCTGGAATACGGGCCGATCCTGGGTTTCGTCCACGTCTACCTCGTGGTGCGCGAGCAGAGCTACAGCCTGTGGGGCCGCGACTGGGACGGGTTCGTGCTGCTCGTCGGCGGCTTCGTGCCGGTGGTGCTGGCGGCGGGGCTGGCGATGTGGCGGCTCACGGGCCGGATCACGCCGGTGCAGGTGCTGACGCTGATCATCATGGCGCTGTCGGGCGGGTTGACCGTGGGCCTCAATGACGAGCGCTTCTTCAAGATGCGCACGACGGTGGTGTGCCTGGTGCTCTCGGCGGTGCTCTGGGTCGGGCTCGCCCGCGGCCGGGCCTGGCTCGAGGGCGTCATGGGGGGCATGGTGGCGCTGTCGCCCGCCGGCTGGGCCTTCCTCACCCGCCGCTTCGCCGCCGTGCTGCTGGCCCTCGCCGCGGCGAACGAGGCGGTGTGGCGGAACTTCTCCACCGATGTCTGGGTCGCCTACGACACCTTCGTCATGCCGGCGGCTTTCTTCGGCTACCTGGCCCTGAGCATCCGTAGGGCGCGCAGGCTGGGTCAGCCCGTGGCGTGAGGACGCCGCGCGTCCACCAGCAGCGCCGCGCCGGTGGCGAACAGGATATCCAGACCGACCCGCAGCACGGTATCCGCCAGGGCACCGGGAAAGACCATCGGCACGAAGGTCATGAAGAGCGCCCAGTTGGCGCCGAAGACGCCGACGCCGAAGGCCAGCGCGGCAGTCCCGCGCGAGAGGCCGTGCAGGGCGTCGCCGAGGGTGAGGAACAGCACGCCAATCGCCGCCCCCATGGCGAAAGGCCATATCAGGCTGGCCAGCGGCCTTTCCGCGAGACCGGACTCGATCAGCCCCACCATCTGCACCCCGGTGCGACCGATCCCGTAGATCAGCACAAAGACCACCAGCACCGGCCAGACCGGGCGCTTCCCGGGCGCGGGCGCAGCAGGGCTATCCGCGGCCAGCGTCCAGCCGAGCGCCACGATCATCAGGGCAATCGGCACCGCATCGGCCAGCCCCATCGCCAGCTCGCCGATCAGCGGCGTGCCCAGCAGCCCCACGCCCTCGAACATCGCCACCAGGATCATCAGGGCAAGGGCGAGCCCGTAGCGCAGCCCCTTATGCCGCCCGCTGCCCGCCATGCGCCTCGCCCAGAACAGAAACACGAGCCCCATCCCGGTGAAGGCCAGCGCGATCCAGACCGCCGCCACCGTGGAAAAACCCAAACGGTTGACCAACGGGCTGAACGCGGATGGTATCGGCATCAGATCGCCGCCGGCCATGTGCAGCGCGATATCCAGCGCGCCGCAAAGGGCGACGATCAGCAGAAAGATCAACTGGCGTGGCATTCTTCGGCCCTCCTGGTGCTTGCAGCGCAATAGCTGCGAACTTGCGCCTGGCCTTCAGGCTATCACTCTGAGCCCGCGCCAGACGGGCCAGATCAGGGCGGCGGGGCCGAAGCCCATCAGGGCGTAGAGGGCGAGGTCGAGGGGCAGGAAGGGGCCGTCGAACAGGGCCCAGGTATAGAGGGTGCCGAGGAAGACCGAGACGCCGAGGACCGCGACCTTCATCAGCATCGGGATCGCCAGCAGGTCGCCCACCGGGTCCGCGCGCCACAGCAATCCCGCCGTCAGCGCCACCAGCGGCAGGGCGAAGGCGAGGTCGAGCACGAAGATGGTCTGGCCCGGCAGCGGGCTGCGCGCCGCCATCGCCGGCAGGAGCTGCGCCATCCACAGGAGGCCGAAGAGGATGACCAGCAGCCCGAACAGGCCCGCCACGGCGCGGCGGGGTGGCGGGCGGGGGCCGGTCCTCAGCGCACCCGGTTCGACCGCGCGCAGGAAGCGGAAGGCGGCGAAGGCGCTCAGCGACAGGATCGCGAGATAGAGCGGATAGGCCGGGTTCATCACCCGGTCGAATGCATAGAGCCCGTAGGCATAGACCAGATAGCCCATGAGCCCCGCCCAGATCAGCCAGCCCTTCGCCCAGCCGCCCCGGATGCGCGCGTTCACCGCCAGAAGCGCCAGCGCTGCGGGGGCCGAGATCGTGTCCTGGCTCCAGGCGCCGGGGCGCAGATGGTCCGGGACGGCGGCGTAGGCGTCGGGCAGGATCAGCGCGGCGCCGATGGCGGCGAGCGTCAGGATCGCGGCGGCGTCGGCGAGGCGGTAAAGCGTGGGGGCGGTGGCGGCGGGGATCATCCCTCAGTCGTAGCGCGCGCTGGTGATGGTGGCGAGGAAGAAGGGCGCGTAGTCCGGGGTGCCGTACATGTTGCCCAACTCGACGCGGGTGGGGATCAGGAAGCCGCCGTGGTGGCCCATTTCCAGCATCCGGCCGCCGAAGGGCTGGAGGCGGTAGACGCGCTCGGGGTTGGCGTCGGTCCAGCGCAGGGCCTGCACCTCGGTCAGGGCTCCGTCCGCGTCGAGCGTGATCTGCATGGGCTCGATGCCGGTCGCGGCGGCAAAGCGGATCTCGGCGCTGTCGGGGCCGGTCTGGGTCCATTCGGCGCCGAACTGCGGCAGCAGGCTCGCCGGCGCCCAGACCGATTCCATCATCACCCGCGTCGCCGCGGCGCGGGCGTGATCGCCGGTGCCGCCGATCCGGGCGAGGGGAACGAGGCCGAAGAGCCAGAACTTGGTCCAGCTCTCGACCGGCCCGCCTTCGGGCGCGTGGTAGCCGTCGGAGCCCGCGAAGCGCATCAGCCCCGATCCGATCTCGGCCTGCCAGACGAAGCCGCGCGCGGGCGGCGCGAGGATCTGCCGCGCGGTCATCGGCATTTC
>SLPP01000148.1 GCA_007131945.1 Paracoccaceae bacterium
CGCGCGCCGGGGGGTCCGGGGGGCAGCGCCCCCCGGCACGGCCCAACGCGAGGCGCGTTGAACCGCAGGTTCAGCGCAACGAGGGGCGGGAGCACGTGGAATCCGCGCCGGCGGCGGAGGCGGCGCGGCGTCCCGACCCGTGCAAGGGTCGCGCGCGACAACGCTGCCTGTGGTTAACATCCGGTTTCGATTTACAAGATTTACAAACGATTACATTAGCTTGAACCGCGATGCGCAATTTGCGCACCCGGCCCGCGCCGGCATGGCCGGGTCGATCCCGGCCCCGCCGGACTCAGCCGCGGATCGCCTCCAGCATCCGGTGGACGTTCTCGGGGTCGGCCTCGGGGGTGATGCCGTGGCCGAGGTTGAAGATATGCGGCCCCCTGGCGAAGGCGCACACGATCCGCCGCGTCTCCGCGACCAGCGCCGGCCCGCCCTCGACCAGGTGATGCGGCGCCAGGTTGCCCTGCACGCAGCCATCGACCTGCAGATGTTCGGCCGCCCATGCCGCATCGACCGAATTGTCGAGCGCGACGCAATCGGCCCCCGTCGCGCGGGCGAAGCCGACATATTTCTCCCCCGCCTGGCGCGGGAAGGCGATGATCGGCAGGCCGGGATGCCGCGCCTTCAGCGCGGCGGTGATCCGCCGCGCGGGCGCGAGCGCGTAGCGGTCGAAATCATCGCCCTTCAGCGACCCCGCCCAGCTGTCGAAGATCTTCACCACCTCGGCCCCGGCCTCGATCTGGGCCGAGAGATACGCGATCGTCGCCTCGGTCAGAAGGTCGATGAGCCGCGCGAAGGCTTCGGGCTCGGCCGCCTTCATCGCATGCGCCGGGCCCTGGTCGGGCGTGCCGCGGCCGGCGATCATGTAGGTCGCCACCGTCCAGGGCGCGCCGGCGAAGCCGATAAGCGTGACCTCGCGCGGCAGCTCGCGCGACAGGATCTTCACCGTCTCGTAGACCGGGCCCAGCGTCTCGTGGATCGCATCCAGCGGCTTCAGCGCCGCGACCCCGGCGGCGTCGGTGATCGTCGACAGCCGCGGCCCCTCGCCGGTGACGAACCACAGATCCGCGCCCAGCGCCTGCGGCAGAAGCAGGATGTCGGCGAACAGGATCGCCGCGTCGAACCGGTAGCGGCGGATCGGCTGCAGCGTCACCTCGGCGGCAAGCTCGGGATTGTAGCACAGCGAAAGGAAGTCGCCCGCCTGCGCCCGCGTCGCGCGGTACTCCGGCAGGTAGCGCCCGGCCTGGCGCATCATCCAGACCGGCGGCGGCGACTGCAGCTCGCCGGCCAGTGCCCGCAGGATCGTCTTTTTCGGCGCGGCCGGTGCGTGCATCGGGCTCTCCTTCGGTTCGGCGCCTTGGTCACGGGCCGGGGCGGGAAAGTCAAGCCGGGCGGCGCGCGATCGCGGTTGTCAGCCCCCCGACACGGGGCTAATCAGGGGCATGACCGCTGCCCTGCCCTCCCCCGCATCCCCCCTGCGCATCGGCACCCGCGGCTCGCCGCTGGCGCTCGCCCAGGCGCAGGAGGCGCGGGCACGGCTGATGGCGGCGCATGATCTGCCTAAGGATGCCTTCGAGATAGTGGTGATCAAGACCACCGGCGACCGCGTGCTCGACCGGCCGCTGAAGGAGATCGGCGGCAAGGGCCTCTTCACCCGCGAGATCGAGGAGGCGCTGATCGCGGGCGGCATCGACATCGCCGTGCATTCGATGAAGGACATGCCGACGGTGCAGCCCGCGGGGCTCGCGCTCGACTGCTACCTGCCGCGCGAGGACGTGCGCGACGCATTCGTCTCGGAGACGGTCGCCGGGCTCGCCGACCTCGCCCCGGGCCAGGTCGTCGGTACCTCGAGCCTGCGCCGGCGGGCGCAGCTTCTGCATCGCCGGCCCGACCTGCGCGTCGTCGAGTTCCGCGGCAATGTCCAGACCCGGCTGAAGAAGCTCGCCGAAGGCGTCGCCGACTGCACCTTCCTCGCCATGGCCGGGCTCAACCGGCTGGGCATGGCGCATGTCGCCCGCTCGGCCATCGATCCCGGGGAGATGCTGCCCGCCATCGCCCAGGGCGCCATCGGGATCGAGCGGCGGGCGGATGACAGCCGCGTCGCGGCGCTCCTCGAGCCGATCCACAACATCCGCACCGGCCGGCGCCTCGCCGCCGAACGCGCCTTCCTCGCCCGGCTCGACGGGTCGTGCGAGACGCCGATCGCCGGGCTGGCGGAACTCGATGGCGACGCGCTGCGCCTGCGTGGCGAGATCCTGCGCCCCGACGGCTCCGAGGCGCTTTCCGAGGACGCGCGCGCGCCGGTCGAGGATGGTGCCGAACTCGGCCGCGCGCTCGCCGCGCGGCTTCTGGAGCGCGCCACCGCGGACTTCTTCGACTGGCGAACCGCCTGAGGAACCAGGTCCCGGCGCGGGCGAAAACCACTACGTGGATGCACGAAATCGTGTTAACGTTTCCCGCGAAGGTAGCGCGCGGCGGCGGCTGCGCAGGTCGTCGGGGGGGGGCGGCCATGGACCGTTCGGACGTCGAGACGGCGCTCGAGATCACGCCGCAATTCTACCAGGCCGCGCTGCGCTTCGAGGAATGGGGCGCGGTGCTCCAGCGTCTGCTGCCGGTCTTCAGCGCGGCGGTCGGGCAGGTGCTTCTGTCCGACCCGGTGCGGATGGAGGTCGTCGCGATGGCCCATGCCGGGATGAACGAGGAAA
>SLPP01000403.1 GCA_007131945.1 Paracoccaceae bacterium
CGCGAGGGCCGGGCGGTCATCGCCTCGCTGCACGATCTCGGGCTTGCCGTGCGCCACTGTTCGCGCCTCGTCGTGCTCGACCGCGGCCGAATCGCCGCCGACGGCGCGCCCGAGGCGGTGCTGACGCCCGATCTGCTGGCGCGCGTCTTCCACATCACCGCGCATTACGCGAAGGGCCCCGACGGGCCGGTCTTCCAGCCGCTGGGGGTGATCCGGTGATCGCGCTCGACCGTCCCTGGCTGTCCTTCGATCTGGGCAGCGAGATGACGGTCCTGAGCTGGTCGGTCAACCGCCCAGGCTACGTGCGCGCCCGCCGCATCCTCTGGCGCGAGATCCGCAACGCCGACCTGCCGCCCGATCTCGACGTGCGCGCCTGGCTCGTGCGCGAACTCGATGCCAGGGGCGCGGCCGACGCGCCCTGCATGCTGACCTCGCGCCGGCTTGACGCGCATGTGTCGCGCTCGGCGCGCGCAGGCGCGGTCGAGGCGCGCGCGGTCGCCACGGTGGGGTTGTCGAACGCCGAGCGGGTCGGCACGCGGATGGACCGTGCCGGGCGCGACTGGGACCGCGATCTTGCGGCGCATTTCGGCACGATCAACCTCGCGGTCCGGCTGGACCAACCGCTCTCGCCGACCGGGATGCTGGAGGCATTATCGATCGCCGCTCAGGCGCGAACCGCCGCGGTCCTCGAGGCCGGGCTGCGCCTGCCGGTCGGGCCGGCGACCGGCACCGGCACCGACTGCATCGCCCTCGCCGCGCCCGCGGGCGCCGACGATTATGCCGGCCTGCATACCGATTGCGGCGTGGCGCTCGGACGCGCGGCCTTCGACGCCGTCCTGCGCGGCGCGCGCGACTGGCTGGCGACCGTCGGCCGGATCAGCGACGGTTGATACCGAATCCGGTCGATCCGTTCGGCAACATCCGCTTGGTTGTTCCGCCCGTGCTGGCCGAAGGGATCAGGCGGAAGCCGGATGAGGCGCCGGTACTTGGACCGCGGCGCCCGGGCGTGTAGAAGACCCCCATGGGGTCCAGATGAGCCGTCTGATCGTTGCATCGAACCGAACCGCCACGCCGGGCGAGGAACGCGCCGGCGGGCTGGCGGTGGCGCTCGGCGAAGCGCTCGCCGAACGCGGCGGCGTCTGGTTCGGCTGGTCCGGCGAGATCGTCCCGCGCGAGACCCGCGGCATCCGCCTCTTCGTCGAGGGCAACACCGACTTCGCGCTCGCCGACCTGACCGCGGCCGAGCACCAGGGCTACTACCTCGACTACGCCAACCGCGCGCTCTGGCCGGTCTTTCACTACCGGGTCGATCTCGCCGTCTTCGATGATGAGGCCTTCGAATCCTACGCCGCGGTCAACCGCCGCTTCGGGCGGCTGCTCTACCAGCTGATGCGCCCCGAGGACATCGTCTGGGTGCACGACTTTCACTTCCTGCTCCTCGGCGACGAGCTGCGCGACAATGGCTGGCGGGGCGCGATCGGCTTCTTTTTACATGTGCCGTTCCCCGCGCCCGAGGTCTTCGCCGCCCTGCCGCACCACCATCGGCTGGCGCGGGGCATGGCGGCCTTCGACCTTCTCGGCTTCCAGACCGCGCGCGATGTCGGCAACTTCATCCGCTACATGGTCGAGGAACACGGCGCCGAGCGGCTCGAGGACGGGCGCATCCGCGTCTTTCACCGGGTGATCCGCGCGCAGGCCTTCCCGATCGGCATCGACCCCGACGAGGTCGCCCGGATGGCCGAGAGCGAGGAGGCGCGCGCCGCGGCGAACCGGCTCGGCCGGATGATCGAGAACCGCGCGCTGGTCATCGGCGTCGACCGCATGGACTATTCCAAGGGCCTGCCGCAGCGCCTGCAGGCCTTCGGCCGGCTGCTCGACGACAACGAGAACCTCCGCGGCAGGGTGAACCTTGTGCAGATCGCGCCGCCCTCGCGCGAGTCGGTCGAGGCCTACATGGACCTGCGCGAGGAACTCGACCGCCTCGCGGGACGCGTCAACGGCGACTATTCCGACCTCGACTGGACGCCGATCCGCTATCTCGCGCGCAGCTATTCGCGCGAAGTGCTCGCCGGGCTCTTCCGGCTGGCGCGGGTGGGGCTGGTCACGCCCCTGCACGACGGGATGAACCTGGTCGCCAAGGAATACGTCGCCGCCCAGGACCCGGAGGATCCGGGCGTGCTGGTGCTTTCGGAGTTCGCCGGCGCGGCCGAACGGATGGAGACCGCGCTGCTGGTCAATCCGCACGACGTCGGCGGCATGGCCGATGCGATCCGCCGGGCGCTGGAAATGCCGCGCGAGGAGCGGGTCGAGCGCTGGAAGGCGCTCATGGACGAGGTGCGCGACCACGACATCGCGGTCTGGCGGCAGAGTTTCCTGTCCACGCTCGAGGGGCTGGCCGGGGAACGCGGGTGAACGGTCTCGACGGGTTCAGGCTGGCGGCGCGGGATGCGCTCTTCCTCGACTTCGATGGCACGCTGGCCGAGATCGGCCCCGATCCCGACGCGATCACCCTGCCGCCGGCGACATCGCGGCATCTGGAGGCACTGGCGCGGCGGCTCGACGGCGCGCTTGCCGTCCTTTCCGGGCGCGACCTGCGCGATCTGGCGCGACGCACGCCCGCGGGGGTCTGGCGCGCGGGCGGGCACGGGCTGGAAGTCGTCGCGCCCGGCGCGCCGCTGCCGCCGGCGCCGGACGGCGCG
>SLPP01000379.1 GCA_007131945.1 Paracoccaceae bacterium
CAGATCGCCCATGCTGGGGGTCGGCAGGCAGTCGGCGCGATAGCCGAGGCCCTGCAGGGTGGCCTTCAGCAACCGGTCGTGCGCCGTCGAAAGCGTGCCGAACAGCAGCGTGACCGTCTCAAGATCCGCCCTGCGGAACGGGCGTTCCGCAGGGCGGCGGTACGCCCATTGGAACCGCGACGGAACCCGTTCCCGATCGGCTGCATCCGTGCCCGCTTCCCCCGTCTGGTGCAGACAGGACCCGGTTCCGGACAGGCGCGGCGCGGTCGACATCAATGGCTACCCTTCGGGATGTGCCTACCCCTGCGACGCAACGCGACAACCGGTCGCACGCAAGCGAAGCACGGCGCGCAGCCGCCACGCAGGGCTCACCCCATCCCAACGCCAACGCCCCCCAATGTCAACCCACCCCGGGGTCAGACAAAGACAACGCTATGATTATATGAAGAAAAGTGTTGAGATGTCCGGAATGCTCTCCGGGGCTTCGCCCGTCTCGACAAGAAGCAGAATTCCACGGTCCCCGCCCACGCCAATACCCAAGCCGATGGGGTCCGCCAAGGTTCAGCGCCGGAACGGCAACCAGGCGGATCGACCGAGGGGCGTGGCCGGCAGCACCGAGCCCCGAGCGCGCTACGTGCAGTGCCGCCCACTCGAAGAATCCGGATGGGCCTCGGTGGTGGCCACATCCAGCCCGCCGCGACTTTCCCGCGCGGCCATTGCGCCCCAGCCTGGCGCCCGCCTGCCGGCGGTTTTGTCCCTTCAGGAATCCTCCGTCCTGCCGATGCCCTGATCCAAGGGACACGCCCCCTTTCCGCCGCCCTCTTTGGGGGGAGGGTTGGCGAGCAGAGAACGTCGTCTCCAGCTTAGGGTGGAGGATCGTGATGAGAGGCCGGCGTGTCCCACCATCATCAGATCGGACCCTCAGGAACCTCCTGAGAGTCTATAATAGAAAAGACCGTTAACGTACTGGTTTTTAGTTACAGTCAGGCTCGCGGAGGCTGCCGCGATGTCACGGAACAGAGTGTGAACACGGCGCTGCACAGGTGGGCGCTTGCGCTGGGTCTGGCGGCGGGACCTCTGCTGGCGGCGGGTCCCCTGCCGGGGGCGGGTCCATCGCCGGGCACCGCCATGGTGGCCACGAGCGTGTCCGCCGCCGTAGCCGACCCGGCTCCGGCCGGCATCCCGGCGGGTGTGCAGGCACCCGTGCAGGCGCCACCTGTGGCCGTCCCGGCCCCCGCCACGAAATCCCGGGTTGGCACCCAGCGACTGGCCTACCAGAGCTTGGTCCACCACGATCGTGACCGGCCGGGCGTGGTCGCAGAGTGGCAGCCGGGCCTCTCGACCGCGCTGCGCGGTTTCGTCTTTCACCCGGACATCACGGCCGGGTCCGCAGGGTTGTCGGAAAGCCCGGACCTCGAGCCTCCGTTGTTCGGGGTGGTGGCGGAGCACGCGCGGCCGCTCCGGCGCGGCGACACCCTGACACTCACCGGTGGCTGGGTGGCCGGCAGCGAGGCGGTGGATGCGAACGCCGACCGTGCAGCCCCGTCGAGCACGCTGGCGTGGTCGCTGGGGGCTGACGCCAGCTTGTCGGAAGGCCGGCTTCGACTGGCGTTCGAACAAGCGGGCTCTAGCCGGGAGGCGGGCGCCGGTGCCGGCACCGGGAAACAGGCGGAAGCCCACCGGATCCGCGCCGAGTGGCAGGCAGACCGGTCCCGCCAATTGCGCTGGCATGCGGGCGCCGAATACCGATGGGTCGGGCCGGAATTCGACAGCGTCGCGAACGACAACATCAGGGCCGACCGCGAGCGCCTGCGCAGCGAGGGTGGCGTCGACCTTGAGGACTGGCGGTTTCGCCTGTCCGCGCAGCGCGAGCGCGACAACCTGGCGCACGACCCGTTGCGACGCACCGAGGCGGTTGACCGCTATCAGCTCACCACGACGTGGAGCCCTTCGGAGTTCGGCGCCGACTGGCGGCTGGGTCGGCCCCAGTTCACGCTGGCGGCTGAGGTCGGGCAAAACCAGCGATGGCTTCCCGCGGAGGCGCAACCCGACGTGTCGCCCTACCATCGGCTGCGCCTCGAGTCCGAGTTTCGGACCCCGGCCGGCCGTTGGGGTCTGAAGGCAGCCCGCGGCCTGACGCCCGGCGCGATCGACTCCAGCCAGCGTACGGGTGTCGATGTCGCTCAGTTCGAGGTATACCGGGATCAGCGAAGCTTCCAGCCGTTCCCGGTGCGGACCCAGCTCGAGTGGCAGCAGCGCGAAGACCGGATGACCGGTACCCTGCAGGACCGCTGGCAGGCACGATTGGGCTCCCGGCCCATCGCGATGCACGAGCGCCTCGGTGCAGACTTCGACCTGCGCTACCGGCACCAGGCGCAGTCGAATACGCGCGCTGCGCAGTCGGACCTTAACCTCGGCGGGCGCCTCGTGTGGACCGTCGATCGCCCGACGTCCGCGCGCCGCGGCCTCGCCCTGATACTCAACGCCGACTACGGCGATCGGCCGTCGTCTTCCAGTGGCGACGAGGACGGCTATCGCCTGCTGCTGACGCTGTCCAGCCACCACCCCTTCGCCGATTGGTAACGGCAGTGCTTACCGTACCCGTTGGTTCTCGCTGACGGAGTTGGCGAGAAGCACCGGGTAAGCGACCCAACGCCGCACAATTCGCCTAAGCTTTTCGGG
>SLPP01000069.1 GCA_007131945.1 Paracoccaceae bacterium
GCACAATCCGCGCGGCGGGCGCAGCATCGGCGCCAAGGGCGGCAAACCCAAACCCGGCGCCGCGAAACACCGATCCCCGCGCAACCGACCGGGCCCCGGCGACGGCAGCACCCCGCCCTTCCGCCCCCGCCGCGGCTGACCACGGGCCGCGGCGCCATTCCCGTCGCGTTGCCTCACGCGCCACCGCCCGTCAGACCGCCCCGCGACAACATGTCCGCGACCCGGGCGCCAAAGCGCCCGCCTTCCGCTCGCCCGATCATCGCGCGCCGTCGCGGCTGCAACGACCGGCGCCCGCCGGCAAACGGCTGCGCGCCGAAAGTTTCATTGCGGTTAACGACAGGATTTTTTCGTTTTATATAAGTATCTTGCCGAAGTGCTCAAGCTTGAGCACTTCCCGTTTTCTGCCGGTTTCGGGGGCGCAGCCGCTACAGCATGCCCGGCAGCACCTGATCCGGGGGGCGGTGGCCGTCGGCATAGGTCTTGATGTTCAGGATCACCTTCTCGCCCATCTCGATCCGCCCCTCCAGCGTCGCCGAGCCCATATGCGGCAGGAGCACCACGTTCGGCAGCTCGCGCAGGCGCGGGTTGACGTCGATCCCGTGCTCGTAGACGTCGAGCCCGGCGCCGGCGAGCTCGCCCGCCCGCAGCGCCCGCGTCAGCGCGTTCTCGTCGATCACCTCGCCGCGCGAGGTGTTGACGATCACCGCCGAGGGTTTCATCAGCTTCAGCCGCCGCGCGTTCATCAGGTGGAAGGTCGAGGGCGTGTGCGGGCAGTTGACCGAGATCACATCCATCCGCGCCACCATCTGGTCGAGGCTCTCCCACCAGGTCGCCTCGAGCGGCTCCTCGATCTCAGGGCGCAGCCGCTTGCGGTTGTGATAGTGGATCTGCATGCCGAAGGCGCGCGCCCGCCGCGCCACCGCCTGCCCGATCCGCCCCATGCCCAGGATCCCCAGCCGCTTGCCGCCGATGCGGGTGCCCAGATGCGCCATCGGCGACCAGCCGCGCCATTCGCCGGCCTGCATCTCGGCCAGTCCCTGCGGGATCTTGCGGGTGACCGCCAGCATCAGCGCGATCGCCATGTCGGCGGTATCCTCGGTCACCACGCCCGGCGTGTTCGAGACCAGCACCCCCCTCTGGCGGGCGGAATGGACATCGATATGGTCAACTCCGGCGCCATAACTGGCGATCAGCTTCAGCTTGTCGCCCGCCTGACCCAGCATCGCCCCGTCGATCGTGTCGGTGATCGTCGGCACCAGAACGTCGGCACGCTTCATCGCCGCGACCAGTTCCTCGCGCGAAAGCGGCGTGTCCTCGTCGCGCAGCTCGACGTCGAAGAGTTCCTTGAGCCGCGTCTCGACCGGATCGGGCAGGCGTCGCGTTACGACAACACTCAAACGCTTCAGCGGCATCGGGACCTCCTGGGGGCTTTCCTGTCAAGGCGCGTGGTGGCAGACTGACGCATCGGGAAACGAGGCACAAGAACCCCCGCCGCCCCGCGCGCAACAAAATGTCGCGGTCGGCACCAGGGGTCATGAAACGGGCAGTGAGATGCAGGCAATCGCCGGATGGGCGGCCGTGCTGGCCGCGGTTCTTCTGATCATGGCGGCCGGAACCGGCCCGGCGGCGGCGCTGGGGCCCGCCGCGGCGGCGACCGAGCTGCGGCGCGGTCCCGAGACCGGATTGCCGATGCCCCGCTACGTCTCGCTCAAGACCTCCGAGGGGCGCGCCCGGCGCGGTCCGGCGCGCACGCACCGGATCGACTGGCTCTTCACCCGGCGCGACATGCCGCTGCGGGTGACAGCCGAATTCGAACACTGGCGCCGGGTCGAGGATCACGAGGGTCAGGGCGGCTGGATGCATCACACGCTGCTGTCGGGCGTGCGCACCGTGCTGGTGATGCGGGACATGGTGCCGATGCGGACCCAGCCGCAGCCCGGTGCGCCCGAGCTTGCCTATCTTCAGGCCGGCGTCGTCGCACGAATCCTGCGCTGCGAGACCGATTGGTGCCGGCTGGGCGTCAACGGCCATCGCGGCTGGGTCGAGCGCGACGCGCTCTGGGGGCTCGATCCGCACGAATTTCTGGACTAGGCCACCGCTGCGGCGTTACCCTTGCGGCGCCATGCAGAAGGCCGCCGCCCCTTGAGCCAGGAAACCACCGACAAGCTGACCCGCGCCGGTCTGAACCTGATCCAGCAGGCGCTGTCGATCTTCGACCGCGACCTGAAACTCGCGGTGAGCAACCAGCGCTACCAGGAGATGTTCAGCCTGCCCGACTGGCTGGTCACGCCCGGCGCCGGGTTCGAGGACACGATCCGCTACCTGGTCATGCGCGGCGAATACGGGCCGCAATCGGACCCCGAGGCGGCGGTGCGCGTCCGCGTCGACGCCGCCCGCGCCTTCCAGCCGCACTACATGGAACGCCAGCGCGCCAACGGGCGCTGGATCAGCGTCGAGGGCGCGCCCCTGCCGCAGGGCGGCTGGGTCACCGTCTATACAGACATCACCGAGATCAAGCTTCAGGAACAGCTGCTGCGCGCCCGTTCCGAGGAGCTTTCGGGCCAGCTCTTCGCGCATGCCGAGCGGCTCTCGCTGACCAACCGCGAGCTCGCCGCGACCAACGCCGCCCTCGCCGAGGCGAAGCGCGAGCTCACCGAGATCGAGGCGC
>SLPP01000243.1 GCA_007131945.1 Paracoccaceae bacterium
CCTAACTTAGACAACCGATCACTGGAGAGGTGCCGGAGTGGTCGAACGGGGCGGTCTCGAAAACCGTTGTGGGGGTGACCCCACCCAGGGTTCGAATCCCTGTCTCTCCGCCAGATAACCTGTTGAAAAGTTTCTCCCGATCCGGCTCCGGCCGGATTTTCTCGTTGTTTTCGAGGTTTATGCGGGTGGGGCTGTTCACCTGACTCGGGGACAGGAGGGCCAAAGGCGTTCTCTCGGGGCCGATGTTCTCTGGACCTGTTGACTGCGCCGTTTGGGTGTTCAGGTTGTAAATCATTGCAAAAGAATGGGATTCTGGGGCTCCTGACCGGAATTGGTTAAGAGTCTCCTCTGCGGTGATACGGGACTGCAGTCGAACCTTGGCTGCTAATCGGGCGGATCAATCGGCGGAAGAAGGGCGGATTGCAGACGGATGCAGATGTGGCAGCGCGGTCGCAGCATCCGGCTGAAGCAGCCATTCCATCGTTGCGCCGGGAGCAGGAACTGCCGGGTTGCCGCGGGGCGCGAAGAGCCAATAGGAGGCGTTCGAGCGAGGTGCAGCAAAGGCACGGCCGCGCATGTGCAACAACGTGCTTGACCTTGTACCGACTCCCTGCAAACGCAATGCGTTGTGGCGAGGTTTTTAACGAACCCGACATCCGAGCCGCAACCTCCGCGGAAGAGCCGCGCGATCGGTCATTGCAGGTTTTCAGACTGACGTATGGCGTCCGGGATTCGATCGATTTCGCGCTCAGTGCGGAGCTCCCTCCGCCCGCATGGCCGCTGCCGGGGCGGGCGGTGGTGCGCGATGGAACTCTGCGACGGGCACCGCCCAGTCGAAATCCTCGCTCAGTTGCGTTCCGTCGGCGGCGCGCAGCCGAGCGCGCAGCGTGGCGGTGTACGTTTCGCCGGATGCCAACGGCGCCTCTGGCAGAAGCGTCAGCCGGTCGTTGCCGGGGGCGAGGAGCAGACGGACCGGCACCGTTGCGCCGGCCAAGTCTTTCAGGATCACATTCCCTGCCAGGCTATCGGGGTCAACAGGCTGCGCAAACGCAACACCGATCCGAGGGGCGATAACGGGCTCGGTCGGCCAGGTGGTCACGGGGCGGGGCGGGAGCGCGGGCAGCCACACCGCGACTTCGGCTTGCGCCTCGTGGAAGCCGTCCTGCACGACGACCTGGGCCGTGGGGAACGGGCCGGCCACAAGCTCGTCGGGATCGAGCGTGACGCCGCCGGCCTCGGCCGGGACGAGGGCGCGGGTCTGCCAGGGCGCCTGCCCGGTCGCACTGTAGCGGACGAGCGCAGTGAGCGTCGCCGACCCGCTTGCCTCCCATTCCAGCCGTGCCGGGCCTTTTGACAGGTCGAGTTGGGCATCGGTCAGCGCGACCTCGGGACGCGTCGCGGGTGCCTCGCGTTCGGCAAGAACCTGGTCTCCATCGCGCAGCCGCAGGCGGACCGCGGCGGCATGATCCGGCAGCGCCACGGTGAAATCGTGCCACCATGCCGGATCGTCGGGATCGGCATGTTCCCAATGCAGGCGCATCTGCGCGCGGCTGCCGAGGTCGGGACCGAAGGGCTGTGCGGCGAGCACCGTGCCGGCCTCGTCCAGAAGTTCGGCAACCATGTCGCCGGTGCCGGTCGGCCAGTCAAAGACGGCGCGGCCGACATGGTCGATGCTGGCTGCCCGTCCCTCGGGATGAAGGCTGCCGAAGACCACGAGCGAGTCGCCACTTCCGGTTTCCGGTTCGGAGAGAGATGCACGATGCAGAAGCGCGTCGCGCGCTCCTTCCGCCGGACCCATGGCGTAGCGCAGCGCGCGCGGGCTGCGCTCGAAGGCCAGCAGCGCGCGGTCATAGGCGCCCTGCGGCATCCAGACCCAGCTTTCCGGAATAACCGCCGGCCACATAAGCGGCGCCAGCACTCCCGGGGCTTCGGCATTTCCCTCTTCCATCGACTTGTTCCAGCCTCCGGTGCCGTCGAGGCGCATCCGGAACCCCTCGATCGAGCGGTCGAAATGCTGCCTTGGAGAATAGCGGAAGGTGCCTGCGTCGCCCGGATCGTGACTTAGTCCCAAGGCATGGCCGAATTCATGCACCAGCCCCATCGACAGCACGTCGGCCGGAAACTCGGGCGTCAGCGGCAGGCCGACACCGCGATCACCGTAGTTGCTGAACTTCTCGTGGATGGCCATGCCGTAGCCTGCCATATCGAGCGGGTAGAAGAGCAGGATGATGTCGTCGGGCTGCGCCGAGAGGCGCATCACGTTGCGCACCCGCGTCAGTGCCCGGCGCATGACATGGATCTCGCGCGGCTCGCCGCTTAGGGTCAGTGGATCGCCACCCAGCGACTCGATCAGGTCGCTGACCCGCCAGACGCCGCTCTCGAAGGCGCGAGTTTGGTCCGGCAACCCGGCATCGACGAATTCCTCATCGATGGTGAAGCGGATTGCGCTGCTGTTAATCGGATACATCGCGGTGCCGTGGATGGGTAGCATCTGCGTGGCCAGCGTCTTCGCTCGATCGACCACCTCGAGCGCCTGGAAGCGATCGTCGAGCGGCACGCCGTCGGCCCAGGAGAAGAGTTCGAGAAAGGCGTAATGCACGAAGAGCCAGCGCGCGCGCACCGGCCAGTTGTCGAACCGGACTTCCTGCGCAATCCCGGCATGGGGATGCACGGCGGGCCATGGATCGTGCGGAGTCAACTCGAACTCGACCTCCGTCACGGGCCCGGTCCATTCCGGCACCCAGCCGAACATGTTGACCGTGTGCAGCGCGTGACGCCGCGCCGCGTCGTCGAATAGGTCCGGATGCACGATGCGGATCGCGCCCTCCTCGTCGGGGGCGCGGTCGAACTGCGCACGCAGGTTGACGATCGCCTGGTTCGTGGTGATCCGCGCTGGATAGCTCGTCACCTGCCAGTCGCGGTGGATGTCCTCGTGAAAGCGCCAGTCGAGATAGGCGCGCATGAGCGCGGGCTTGCCCATTACCAGCGGCGCGTCGCGCACCGTCTGATAAGCGTGCAGGCGGAACGGCGGATGATCGACATGGGCGGGGGCGAAATGATCGACCTGGGTGGAAAAGCGCCAGCGCAGGTTGTCAGCGAGGTAGTCGTCGCTGTCGCGCGCCTGCACGCCGTCGGGCCCGCCCTGAACGGTGATCTCGTAGACCGTGCCGTCGCGCAGGCGCTCGTCGGGGCGGAAGGCGTAATGCGTCTCGTCCAGGACCTCGATCCGGCCAGGCAACTCGATCTCGCGCGCGTCGGGGGCCCGGGTGGTGACGCGGACTGCATCCGCGAGGCTTTCTCGCGTCACCGGGTCGGAGAAGGTGAAGGTGATCTCGGGCGCGTCGAAATGGACGTTCTCGCGCAGGTGCTCGGGCGTCCAGGCGACGAGTTCGAGCCCGTCGTAGAGGCAGCTTTCGGGATTGACCTCGTATGCCGCCGCCTCGCAGACCCAGCCGCGCAAGTTGGCGACGCGGCCGGTCGGTCGGCGTCCGTCGCTGTGAAACTCCTGCACGGTGGCGGAAAAACTGATCCGGTACGCGTTGCCCGACCTGTCGACCCGGATGCGTCCGCCCTGAACCTCGGTATAAAGGTAGTCGTCGGTGATGTCCGCGTCGGTCAACTCGGAAAAGCCGCGCGCCCGCATGCCTTCGGGCGTGGCATGGCCGAGAAGGCGGTCGAAATCGAACATGTGGTTCGCAATCGGCGAGAACCCCGTCCCGCCCCCGGCATGCCCCTCGCCCGCACCGGCAAACGCCAGCCTTGCCACGGCAGGCGCGTCGTCGGGAACGAAGGCGAAGAGATGAAACGGCCAGTCGCGCGCATCGGTGTCCAGAACGGCATGGATCTGTCGCCCGCGCGCTGCCCCCAGCGCGGTCTGGTTGAGCACGTTCAGCGCACCCGTGCCCCGAACTGTTTCGTTCCAGCTACCCGCAACCCGCATTTCCCAGACAATGCCGGCATGCGCTTCGACTGGCGAGGCGCCGAGGATCATCTCGGTAATTGCCTCGGGTAACGTCCCCGTCCAGTCGGTACGCGCGATATCTTCCATCGATCGGATGAAACCCTCGATCGAGGAAAGATCGGGGCGAACTTCCGGCACCGGCAGATCCGATAGGTCTGGCAGTGCCTCGATCTGCTCAGGCGGGATCTCGATGGTCTGCTGCGCCGTAACAGGGCCCGTGACAAGCGCCGCAGCGAGCAGCATGTGAGAGGCGCGGATCATTCGGCCCGGTCGGACTCGTCGGCCAGCGCGGTGTCGAACGCGCCTTCGATGCGCCGGCAATCGCCGGTATCCGGGCCTTCGTCGCGCATCATCCGGGCCCGTTCCAGCCGGCACAGCGTGGCCTCGAACCGGCCGGTGGCGTGGCCGCCGCCCGGGGTCAGGTCCAGCTGGTCGAAGGTGACGCGGGCGTCCTCCAATGCGTCCTCGGAGGTGTAGAGCAGCTCGGGGATGAAACCGCCGCTGAACTCGGCGTAGTATTCGATATCGGCCGGCATCGGTTGGCCCAGCGGCACTGCATCGGGATCGTCGAGATCGAGCCGGATGGAGAGTGCGCGCTCGCGCAGGATATTGGGGCTTTCCGGATCGAGTCCGGTGATCGAGAGCAAAGTGTAGCCCGCGCCCATGCCCGGCACGCCCATCTGCTCCATCATGCCGGCCATCGGGTTGTCCTCGCCCAGCATCTCGACCAGGTCGTCGAGTTGCTGCAACTCCTCCGCGCTGATCGCGTCGCCGGCGAGATCGCGCATCTGGCGCACGGCGTCGCCGAAGCCCGGCATCTCGAAGGTGATCCTTTCGAAATAGGCGCTGGCACCCGCTTCGCCGCGGACGACGCCCTCAGCGGTCAGCCATTCGCGGGGCTCTCCGTCAAAGTCCGCCGAGATCGTGCCGATCACGTCGAGTGCGGCCCCGCCGCCGCGATCCGGCGCCGCGGCGTCGGGCGGCGCGGCCTCGGCAACCGGGGGCGGTGGCTCTGCCTCAGGCGACACGGGCTCGACCCGTTCAGGTGTCGTCCAGGGCATCAGCGCGCTGGTGAAGTGCAGGTCGGCCTCGCGGCAGACGCCGCCGGGGAGCAGTTGAAACTCGCCCTCGGCGCCCAGGTCCGCCTCGCAGAGCGTGCTGGCGACATGCAGGTCGATGAACGGCACCGCGCCTCCTGAAAACGCGTTGATCCGCACGTCCAGCGCACCGTTTTCCGCGCCGGCGAGCAGGGCGGTGGCGGGCTCAGGCGCGTCCTGAGGCCAGTCGGTGATCTTGAGCAGATCGGCCCGCACAAGCGCGGCATCGCCGAATTCGGTTTCGGCGGCATCGGCGGGCAGGTCGAAGCGCAGGAACAGGATCACCATCCCCTCGCGCCCGTCATCGCCGGTCTCGGGCACCACCCCTTCGAGCGTGACGCGCAGCGTTGCGCGTTGCCGCTGCCAAGTGGCCAGAGGCCGGCGCAGGCCGGCGAGCACGCCGTCATGGATCAGATAGGCCCGCGCTTCGCCGTCGACGGTGCCGCGCACATCACCCAGCCCGTCGCCGATCTGGGCCGGCGCGGCCATCGGCCAGGCGAGCGCGAGCGCGGCGCCGATGACGGAAGCGCCGATGCGGCGCGGCCGGATACCTTCAAGACACATGCGCAAAGGCTAACCGGAAAGCGCGTTTCGAGCAAGCTTCGGTCCCGATGCGCGGGTGCCTGCGCAAGCATCTTGCGCGGACCGCGGCGTCCGCCGGGCGGCGCATGGTCCGCGCATGTTCAGGGGGCTCAATCCTCGGCGAGCCAAGCTTCGTAGAGTTCATCGGCGCGGTCGCGTTCTTCCGGGGTCATCTCTTCCATGATCCGCATGATCGTGCGCGTCGCATCGCCGCCGCCGCGCGTCTCGGCGACAATTGTCAGGCGCAGCGCTTCCATCAAGTCGCGTTTGACCCCGCGCCCCTCCCAATAGGCGCGGCCCAGTTCGCGCATGGCGGGCCCGTAATTCGCATCGGCGGAGATGCGAAACCAGTGCAACGCGCGGTCGTCATCGTCATGGGGTCCGACGCCCTCGCGCCAGTACATCCGCGCGAGGTTGAAGGCAGCAGCGCGCCGATTGGTCTCGGCCGCCTCGCGGAAGAGCACGTAGGCGCGGTCCTCGTCTTGCTCGACGCCATGGCCGCCCAGATACAGCTCGCCCAGATCATTCATCGCCTGGGCATGGCCCTGGTCGGCGGCGCGCTGGTACCAGCGCGCGGCCTCGGCGCGGTCCTGCTCGACCCCGCGGCCCCAGCGGTAGAACCAGCCCATCCGCCACTGCACCCGCGCATCGCCCGCCTCGGCAATCGGGCGCCAGATGCGGTAAGCCTCGTCGTGGTCGCGCTCGGCCCCGCCCTCGCCGGCGCCGCGGCCCCAGAAATACATCGTGCCGAGCCAGTAGGTCGCCTCATCGTCGCCCGCCTCCGAGAGCGCCCGGAACCCGTCGAGCGCGGCAGCGTAATCACGGTCGCGGTAATGCTGCATGGCGGTGTCGAAATCCATCGCCAGCGCCGGCAGGGCGAGCGTGGCGGCGACGGCGCCAAGGGCAATGCGGCGAAGGGTCGAAAACATGGACGAAACCTCCTTTGCAGCGACAAGGGCGAGAGCCGGGCGTGCGTCAAGCCTGCGTTCTCGCGCCGCGGATATCGGACGGCGCTCCGCGGGCGAGGGCCTTGTCCTTGAGTTCGCGGAACTTGCCGGACATCTGCTCCAGCCGCGCTTCCCATTCGGGGTCGGGGTTCTGGCCGTCGATGGCGCGGAAATAGGCCTGCATCAGGCAGGTGACGGCCAGGGGCTCCAGCACCGCGGCCTTCACCGCCCAGGCGAGGATAATGGCGAAGACCACCCCGAGCGCCGACCAGGTGCCCGGCACGGCATTGGCCAGCACCGCCGCCGGGGCCAGCATGACGAAGAAGAGGACCGCAGCCATGCCGTAGACGAAAACCGTGATCCAGGCGGCGTTGCGCAGCATCGGGCGGTAGTTTTGCCCATAGAGCACCAGCGCCGTGCGCGCCGAGGCCCAGGGATCGGTGGCGCCGGTGCGGATCGCGTAGGCGAGGATCACCTCGTCGATGAAGCCGACCGCTATGCGCAGGAAGGCGCGCAGGATCGTCACCAATTGCCGCACGCCGGGGATGGGCAGCACGGTGAAGACGCCACGGATGAGCCCCGTGATGGCGCGCAGAACGCCCTTGATGAGTTGATCGACCGCGAAAAGGACGCTCGCCTCGGCGAAGCGCGCCCGCACGATAGTCTGCGCATGGGCGATCTGGCCGCGGCCCTCCGGCAGCGGACGGTCGTCGATCAGCTCGACCAGGACCGCGACATGGCCGGCCTTGACCATGTAGAGGATGTATTCGCGCAGCCAGTACATCACCAGCGCCACCGCGCCGAACCCGATCGCCCCGCCCCCGAAGGTAGCGCCGGCGCGGAACCCGTCGGTGCCCAGCGCGCCGATCCCCCAGCCCAGCCCCGCGCCCAGCGCGGTGACCAGAATATAGGCGAGCGCCGCGCCGAAATAGACCGCGATGCGCAGCAGTATGAAGGGCAATGTCTGCAAGAGCAGCGAAAAGCTGCGGCCGATCGAGAAATCCCACATGACTCGTTACTCCCTGGCCTTACCTGATCTCGATCGGGGTGCGGCTCAGCACCTCCTGCGCCGAGACGTCGAGATAACGGAACTCGAAAAAGCCCGGCTGCGCGGGCAGGGTGAAGGTCGCCTCGGTCTCGTCCTCGATCCGCTGCGCCTCGACCCAAGTGAAGATCGCCTGGTCGGCGCGTGCCAGCGTGATGCGCCGGTCGCTGCCGTCCGAGCCGCCGGTCCAGGTGACGGTGACGGTCTCGCCGGGCGCGGCTCGGTCGGGGGCCGAGATGGAGACACCGGCCTCGAGCGCGGCGCGCGCGTCGAGCACCTCGAAGACATGGCTGTCGAGAACGGCGCGCCCCGCCTCCAGAATGTAGCGCGCCTCGTAAAGGCCGGTGGCCTCGGGCGCGTCGAAGGCATGCATCGTGCCGGACTGGCCGGTGCGGCGCCAGGTGCCAAGCTCGCCCGGGTCCGCACCCATCGGCACGATGACGATCCGGTCGCGCGGATGGATGGTGTTCGACCAGGTTATTTCCAGCCGGTCGCCCTGCCGCACCTCGTCCGGGCCCGAGATCGACACGCTGGCCGCGACCACTTCCATGGGCGCGCTGGCGAGCGTGCGGTTGCCGGCCTGCAAGGTGTAGCGCAGCTCGTACATGCCCGGCTCGCCCGGCGCGGTGAGGTTCGCGGAGGTGTTGTTGCCCACGCGGGTCCAGATCCCTGTCTCGCCCTCGGGCGCGCCCATCGGCACGATGCCAACATAATCGCGCGGGTGGATCGTCGCGGACCATTCCAGCGTGATCGTTTCGCCCGCCGTGGCCGTTGCCGGGCCCGAAATCGAGGTCGCGGCGTCCACGACTTCCAGCGGCGCGCTGGCGAGCGTGCGATTGCCGGCCTGCAAGGTGTAGCGCAACTCGTACATGCCGGATTCGCCCGGCGCGGTCAGGTTGGCGCTGGTATTGCGACCCACGCGGGTCCAGATCCCGGTCTCGCCTTCGGCCGCGCCCATCGGCACGATGCCGACATAGTCGCGCGGATGGATCGTCTGCGACCATTCCAGCGTGATCGTCTCGCCCGCCGTGGCGGTCGCCGGGCCCGAGATCGAGGTCGCGGCATCCACGACTTCCAGCGGCGCCGAGGCGAGCGTGCGGTTACCCGCCTGCAAGGTGTAGCGCAACTCATACATGCCGGGCTCGCCGGGCGCGGTCAGGTTGGTCGATGTACTGCGCCCCGTTCGGGTCCAGATCCCTGTCTCGCCCTCGGGCGCGCCCATCGGCACGATGCCCACATAGTCGCGCGGGTGGATCGTTTCGGACCACTCAAGCGTGAGTGGCGCGCCCGCGGTCACGCTGGCCGGGCCGGCGATGGCGACCTCGGGCAGCGGCGCTTCGAGTTCGACCGTCAGCACTGTGTCGGTCTCGAGCCCTAAAGTGACCTGCGCCGCGCCGCTCAACTCGCCCGCATGCCCCTCGACCCGGTAGTCGGACGGCGGCAGCAAGAGCGTCGTCTCGGTGCCCGTGGCGGTCTCTTCCGTGGCGGTTTCGGTCGCAAGGTCGATCAGCGTCCAGTCGACATATGCGACCAGCGCGTCGGTCTCGGCATCAACGCCGGTCAGGGTCAGGGTGGCGAGGATCTTGTCGAGTGGGACGTCGCGGGTGCCGGTCATGCCGGCTTCTGCGGTCAGATCGAGCGTGCCCTTGAAGCCCGGCGCCTCGGCGTGGATGCGGTAGTCGCCGTCCTCCAGTACCGCCTCCAGCACCGACCGGCCCGCGGCCTCAATGATCGCCTGCTCGCTTGCCGCCTCGATCAGGGTCCAGTCGACCGCGGCGAGCGGCCTGCCGTCGCGGGCATCGATCGCGCGGAAACTCAACGCGGCAGGTTGCGGCGCGGGTTCGGGTTCGGTGACCGCGGCCAGCGCCTCGGCCAGTTCGGCGCCGGAACTTGCCTGAAAGAGCATCCCGCCGGTCGCTTCGGGCACGCAGGCAAGCGTGCCGACCTCCTCGCCGGTCAGTGCGAAACCCACGACATGCGCGCGGATGTCGATCCCCTCGGCGGCGATCTCGGCAGCAAGCGCGCAAGGATCGCCGCCGCAATTTTCCAGCCCGTCGGTGACGAGGATGATGTCGGCGGCCTCGGCGGTGGGCGGGATTTGCCCGCGGGCCAGCGCCAGGCTCGCGGTCAGGGGCGTCATCCCTTGCGGATTGAGCCCGCGAAGCCGGGCCGTCAGTTCGGCTGCGTCGTGCAGGCCAAGCTCGGCGATCACCTCGATATCGTCGCAATTGCCGCGCTGACGGTGGCCGTAGGCGATCACCGAAAGCGGCACGGCTGGGTCGCGGTTGGCGAAATATTCCTCCATCACGTCGCGCGCCACCTCGATGCGACTGATGTCCCCATCCATCCGGTTCCACATCGAGCCCGAGGCGTCGAAGACGATCACGCTTGCCCTGTCGGACGCGCTGTTGGATTGTCCGTCGGACGCCGTAACCGGGTTGCCGATCAGCCAGAAGCCGACGACCAGACCAGCCAGGAGACAGCCGTTACGCCACATGTCGCACCTCACAATTCCAATGC
The DNA here is from genome assembly GCA_007131945.1 of Paracoccaceae bacterium. Taxonomy (GTDB): domain Bacteria; phylum Pseudomonadota; class Alphaproteobacteria; order Rhodobacterales; family Rhodobacteraceae; genus Pararhodobacter. The sequence goes on from SLPP01000243.1 coordinate 10,153, forward strand.
TTTCATAGCGATAATGTGAAGGGCCCAGCTTGGACCGTGTTGCGCGATCACGCAACCCCCGAGTCGGGACGACGATGTCCGATCCGGCTTTTCCGGGCAGTTGCTCTGGTAGGTGGCCCCATTGCGGACGGGCCGGTTTCACACAGCAGCCGGCCGAAGCCTATGCTCTCGCGCAGCGAAGGTCCGCTTGGTCCGCGCCACCGCCTTTGCCCCAAGATTTCACTGCGGTCGGCACGAATGGCGGCTCTGACGTGGCTGCGCCGCGGCATGTCATCAGTGCCGAAAGGCGGGAGTGGGCCGAGTGCGTCGATCAGCGGAAGTTGGCTCGCTGCCCCACCCACTCCATCGGAAACGGCTCCCGCAGCCTCGCCAGCGTCACCTCCGGTCCCTGCTGCCCGTCCAGAATCGCCTCGACGATCTCC
>SLPP01000208.1 GCA_007131945.1 Paracoccaceae bacterium
CGCGCGCCCTTCGACGACTGGCGGGTGCGCGACGCGCTGATCCACGCCTTCGATTTCGAGCGGATCAACCAGGTGATCACCGGCGGGATGGAGCCACGCATCACCTCGTATTTCGGCAATTCCGGCCTGGGCATGCGGCCCGGTCCGGCCGAGGGCGAGGTGCGCGCGCTGCTCGCGCCCTTCGCCGATGAACTGCCGCCCGGCGCGCTCGAGGGCTACGCGCTGCCGGTCAACGAGACCGGCGCCGGCAACCGGCGCAACATGCGCGCCGCCGCGCGGCTGCTGGCCGAGGCCGGCTGGGAGCCCGACGCCGCCGGCCGGCTGCGCAACGCTGCCGGCGAGCCCTTCGCCTTCGACATCCTGCTGCGCCAGGGCCAGCCCGAGGTGCAGGCGATCGCGAGCATCTATATCGAGGCGCTGGACCAGCTTGGCATCGCGGCGCGCGTGGCCCAGATCGATCCGGCGCAATATGTCGAGCGCACGAACGCCTACGATTTCGACATGACCCATTTCGTGCGGCTGATGTCGCTGAGCCCCGGCAACGAGCAGTGGCTCTACTGGGGCTCGGAGGGCGTCGAGACGCCGGGCACGCGCAACCTTGCCGGGGTGAATTCGCCGGCGGTCGAGGCGATGATCACGACGATGCTGGAGACGACCTCGGCCGAGACCTTCACCGCCGCGACGCGCGGGCTCGACCGGGCGCTGATGGCCGGGCGCTACGCGATCCCGTTCTGGTTCGCGCCGGTATCGCGCCTGGCGATCGCGCAAGGGTTGCATTTTCCCGAGCGGCTGCCAATCTACGGCGACTGGACGGGGTTCCTGCCGGAAGTCTGGTGGTACGAGGAATGACGATGCAGAGGCTGGCGATTCTGGGTCTGGGCGCGGGATTGGTCCTGGTGCTGGCCGGTTGCGGCACCGTCGAGGGGATGGGGCGCGACATCTCGGACGGCGCGGCCGCGGTGCGGGGCTGGTTCCGCTGAGCCCTCACGCCGGCGCTGCTCAAATTGAGCAATTGGGTCAAGTCGTTGATATGACTTGAAAGCCTTTCACATCTTAACCCGATCTCAACCATTCGGCGCGAGGCATTTGCGCGGATTCCGGCAGGGGTCTTGCCTGCCTTCGGGTCTTCCAGGGGGCTCCGCCGCAGCATGATCGCCGGCGCCGTTCGTCCCCGGCCGGGCCTTGCCTGCCGGGCGTGCCGGGCGTAGCAGGGGCCATGCTTTCCGTCTCCGAGCCCGCCCCCTTCGCGCCCTGCCCCGCGCCGTTCAACCTGGCCGAATACGTGCTGGCGGCGGGCGCGCGCAGGCCCGACCGGATCGCGCTGCAGATCGTCCGGCTGACCGGGGCGGAGCGGTGGTCCTATGCGCGACTGACGGCGGCGGTGCGCGGGATCGGCACGGGCTTCCGGCGCGCCGGGCTGAAGCCGGGCGATCGGTTGATGCTCCGGCTGGGCAACACGGTCGATTTCCCGCTCGCCTATCTGGGCGCGATCGCCATGGGCACGGTGCCGGTGCCGACCTCGTCGCAGCTGACCGCGACCGAGATCACCGGCATGGCCGCGACGCTCGACCCGGCGGCGGTGGTCGCGGGCGAGGGCATCGCGCTGCCCGACCATCGCGCGCCGGTCATTCCGGCGGCGGAGCTTGCCGCGTGGCATTCCCTGCCGCCCTGCGACTGGGACCTGGGCGACCCTGACCGGCTGGCCTACATGGTCTTCACCTCGGGCACGTCGGGCCGGCCGCGGGCGGTGATGCATGCCCATCGCGCGGTCTGGGCGCGGCGGATGATGTGGGACGGCTGGTACGGGCTGACGCCCGACGACCGGCTGATGCATGCCGGCGCCTTCAACTGGACCTACACGCTGGGCACCGGCCTGATGGACCCCTGGGCGATCGGCGCGACCGCGCTCATCCCCGAGGCCGGGATCGAACCGGCGCAACTGCCGCTTCTGCTCAGGCGCTTCGACGCGACGATCTTTGCCGCCGCGCCCGGCGTCTACCGGCAGATGCTGAAGATGCCGGTGCCCGCCCTGCCCCGTCTGCGCCACGGTCTTTCGGCCGGCGAGAAGCTGCCCGAGCCTACGCGCGAAGCCTGGGAGGCGGCGACGGGCACCCCGGTCTACGAGGCGCTGGGGATGTCCGAGGTCTCGACCTATATCTCGGCGAGCCCGGCGCGGCCCGCCCCGCCTGGGACCGCGGGCTATCCGCAGCCCGGCCGCCGCATCGGCGTGCTGGGGCCGGACGGCGCGCCGGTGCCGCGCGGCGAGGCCGGCGAGATGGCGGTGGGTGCAAGCGATCCGGGTCTGATGCTGGGCTACTGGCGCGCCGAGGACGAGACCGCGGCGCGCTTCAGGGGCGGCTGGTTCCTGACCGGCGACACGGTTGCGATGGAGGAAGACGGCGCCATCCGCTATCTCGGCCGCGACGACGACATGCTCAACGCCGGCGGCTTCCGCGTCTCGCCGCTGGAGGTCGAGCGCGCCTTCGACGCCCATCCCGCCATCGCCGAAAGCGCGGCGGTGGAACTGCCGGTGCACGACGGCGTCAGCGTGATCGCGCTCTTCTACGTGCCTGCCGAAGCCCCGCCCGACGAGGCCGAGCTGACCGCGCATGCCGCCGGGCGGCTCGCACGCTACAAGCAGCCGCGGATATTCGTGGCGCGCGACCGGCTGCCGCGCGGGCCGAACAACAAGCTCAACCGCCGCGCCCTGCGCGAGGGCTGGAAGGAGGGCGCATGATCCGGCTCGACATCTTCTCCGACCCGATCTGTCCCTGGTGCTATATCGGCAAGGCCGGGCTCGATGCGGCGCTGGAGGCGCGGCCGGACCATCCCTTCGCCACCGAGTGGCACCCGTTCATGCTGAACCCCGACATGCCGCCGGGCGGCATGGACCGGCGCGACTACCTGGCGGCGAAGTTCGGCGGAAGGGACGGCGCGGTGAAGGCGATGCTGCCGGTGCAGCAGGCGGCCGAGGCGGCGGGGATCGCCATCGACTTCGCCGCGCAGACCCGGGTTCCGGCGACGCTCGACGCGCATCGGCTGATCCACTGGGCGGGGCTGGAGGGGCGGCAGAACGCCGTCGTCGGCGCACTCTTCCGCGCCTATTTCGCCAAGGGCGAGGATATCGGCGACCGCGCCGTGCTGGCGCGGATCGCCGGCGATGCCGGGCTCGACGCGGCGATGATCGCGCGGCTGCTGGAGGGCGACGGCGATGTCGAGGAGATCCGCGCCCGCGACGCCGAGATCCGCGCCCGCGGCCTGCGCGGCGTCCCGGCCTTCGTCATCGCCGGCCAGCACGTGCTGCAGGGCGCGCAGCCGAAGGAGGTCTGGCTGCGGGTGATCGACGAGCTGGCGGGCAGCGCATGACGCTCGCCGCCGAGGCCCCGCGCCGGATGCGGTTCGGCGAGTTCATCGCGCTGCTGGCGCTGCTCTTCGCCACCGTCGCCTTCTCGATCGACGCGATGCTGCCGGTGCTGGGCGTGATCGGCGGCGAGCTCGCGCCGCTCGATCCGGGGCGGGCGCAGCTCGTCATCACCGTCTTCGTTCTGGGGCTGGGGCTGGGGACCTTCCTGTCGGGGCCGCTCTCGGACCGGTTCGGGCGCAAGCCGGTGATCCTGACGGGCATCGCGATCTACATGCTGGCCGCGACGGTGGCGGCGATCTCGGAGAGCCTCGAGGTGCTGCTCGCGGCGCGGTTCGTGCAGGGGCTGGGCTCGGCCGCGCCGCGGGTGGTGAGCCAGGCGCTGGTGCGCGACCTCTATGCCGGGCGGCAGATGGCGCGGGTGATGTCCTTCGCCATGGCGGTCTTCGTGCTGGTGCCGGCGGTGGCGCCGCTGATCGGCGCCTATATCGCCGCCGGCTTCGGCTGGCGGGCGATCTTCTGGAGCTTCCTGGTATTCGGCCTCGTCTCGGGGACCTGGTTGGCGCTGCGACAGCCCGAGACGCTGGCGGCCGAGCGCCGGCGGCCGCTGCGCGGTGCCGATCTCTGGGCGGCGCTGCGCGAGGTGCTGGGCAACGGGCGGGTGCGGCTTTTCCTCGCCGCGCTCTCGCTGAGCTTCGCGCCGATGTTCGCCTGGCTCGCCTCGGTCGCGCTGATCTTCGACGAGACTTTCGGCCGCGGCCCCGAATTTCCCTACTGGTTCGCGCTGATCGCGGTCCTCTCGGCGCCGGCGAGCCTGCTCAACGCGCAGCTCGTCGTGCGGCTGGGGATGCAGCGGCTGGTCGGATGGGCGCTCTCGGCGCAGATCGCCTCGGCCTTCGCGATCCTGGTGCTGCTGCAGGTCGGCGTCGTCAGCTTCGCGGTCTTCGTCATCTTCATGTGGCTGCAGTTCTTCTCGATCGGGCTGATCTTCGGCAACCTGAACGCGCTGGCGCTGGAGCCCTTGGGCCATGTCGCGGGCATGGCGGCCTCGGTGATGGGCGGGGTCTCGACCATGGCCGCGGCGGTGATCGCGACGCCGATCGCGCGGGCCTTCGACGGCACCGCCGGGCCGCTGGCCGCCGGGGCTTTCCTCTGCTCGGGCCTTGCCCTGGGTTGCATGGCGCTCGCCGCGCGCCGGGGCTGAGCGGGATCAGCGGTACTCGCTGCGCAACCGCTCGCGCTGCCCGGAGAGCCAGAGCGCGCAGACGAGAAGCGGCCCGGCCGCCACCTCGCCGGTTTCGATCAGCTCCAGAAGCCGGTCGAAGGGGATCGCATGGGTGCGGATGTCCTCGGCCTCGCTGTCGAGACCGCCGACATGGCGGTTTCCGGGGCTGAGCGGGGTAATGCCGACATAGGCATGGACGAACTCGCTCACCGCGGCGGGGCTGGGATAGAAGGCGGCGACCGGCAGCAGCGCCCGCAGCGTCAGTTCCGCCTCCTCGCGCGTCTCGCGGCGGGCGGCCTCCTCGGGGGTTTCGCCGGAATCGATCCGCCCGGCGATGGTTTCCAGTGACCACGGATTGGGATCGCCGCGGGAATGGACGCCGTAGCGATACTGCTCGACCAGCAGGACAAGGTCGCGCGCGGGATCGTAGGGCAGCACCGAGACCGCATCGGCCATGACGAAGGCCGCGCGCGTGACCGGCCGGCTGAGCCCGCCGTCGAAACGGCGAAAGCGCAGGTCCGCCTCCTCGACGCCGAAGAAGCCGGTATAGGGCGCGCGCAGCCGGGCGACGGGAATGTCGTCCGGGGCGGCGGCGCGGCGCAACGTGGCGGGCGCGGCCTGCGCGCGGGCGCGGTTTCGGCTGGTGACGCGCGCCTCGAGCATGCGGTAGCGCGCCCGGATCCGCCGGGGTTCGGTCTGCGGGATCAGCGCCATCACCTCGGCCGCGGTCGCGGTCGTCACTTCGCCCCAGTCGCGGGCCCAGTCGGAAAGCGACCAGGGCCCGCCGGCACGCCATTCGCCGGGCTCGGGACGGTAGATCTGTGCCTCGACCGTGCCGCCGGCGGTGGCGACGGTGACGCTTCCCAGCTCGTAGCCGAAGACGCGCTCATAGGCATCGAGGCGCGCGCGCGCCACCGGGTCGGGGCGCAGCAGCAGTCCCTCGGCCTCGGCGCCGGGCTCGGGCAGGCAGAGCGGGAATTCCTGCACCTCGCCGACCGGGCTGACCGCATGCGTCACCGCGTGATCGGCGAGCAATGCCAGTTCGGCCGGGATCGTCCGGGTCCCGGCGACGGCGCGCAGGAGCGGCGGATGGCGGAGCGTTCCGAAAACGAAGAGTGGGGTCATCCACGGGTGCTTTTGCGGATCTCAGCGAGCGAGGCGGCGCTCCTCGAGTATCCGGAAAAGCAGGTGGAGCACAATCCCCATGGCCACGCCCCCGCCGCCAAGCAGCAGGAGGAAGGAGATGTCCAGACCCTTGCCGAGGAATCGCAGCGTGTGATCGATGAAGCCCGAAACCGCGTCCATCGGTTCGCGGTAGATGCGCCGGTAGCCGAAGACGAAGACCATGCGCACGGCGAAGACCATCGCCGCGAGCACCGCTGTCAGCGCCACGGCCTGCAGCGCGTAGAAGATCGTCATGACGGGCCCGCCGCGGCCGATCCGCGAACCAAGGAAGGAGTAGCCGACCGACATGGCGATCAGCGCCAGCCAGAGGCTGAACGCGCCGAGCGTCGCGTCCTCGGCATAGAGCGGCCTGTAGGCCTCGGCCGCGATCATCGCCAGGATCGCGAGCGCGAGCGCCGCCAAGGGTCGGATCATCGTGAACATGGCCGCTCCTTTCCTGTGCCGGCCGCTATGTCGCCTGCGCCGGGCGGCGCAGGGTGATCTGGGTCACGTCGCAGGTCCCGGTTTGGAACGCCGCGGCGCAGGACGTGAGGTAAAACTCCCACATACGTCTGAATCTTTCGTCAAAGCCCATCGTCTGGATCCGGCCCCACTGTTCGAGGAAGGTCTGGTGCCACCGGCGCAGGGTCTGGCTGTAGCTGTCGCCGAATTCGAGCGAGCCGCGGGTTTCCAGCCCGGCGCGCGCCGCCTCGGCCCGCAGTCGCCCGGGAGAGATCAGCATGCCGCCGGGGAAGATGTACTTCTGGATGAAGTCGACGCCCTTGCGATAGGTCTCGAACCGGGCGTCGGGCACGGTAATGACCTGCAGCGTCGCCGGCGCGCCGGGCTTCAGCCGGTCGCGGACGGTGTCGAAATAGACCGGCCAGTATTTCTCGCCCACCGCCTCGAACATCTCGATCGAGGCGATGGCGTCGTACTGGCCGCGCTCGTCGCGGTAGTCCTGCAGCTTGATCGAGACCCGATCCGACAGGCCCGCCCGCTGCATCCGGGCGACCGCGAAGTCGTGCTGCGCCTGGCTGATCGTCAGCCCGGTGACGCGCAGCCCGCGCTGGCCGGCGGCGTATTCGGCGAAACCGCCCCAGCCGCAGCCGATCTCGAGGACATGATCGCCCTCCTTGAGACCGAGCGAGTCGACGAGCTGGGCGTATTTCTGCTCTTGCGCGCGTTCGAGGCTCTCCTGGCCGGTGCGGAAGAGCGCCGAGGAATAGGTCATGCTGTCGTCGAGCCAGAGCGCGTAGAAGTCGTTGCCGAGATCGTAGTGATAGGCGATGTTGCGCCTGGCCTGCGACCGGGTGTTGCCACGCAGCCAGTGGCGCAGGCGTTCGTAGTAGCGCACGAACGTCATCCCGCCGAAGCCCTCGTAGACCGCCGGATTGTCGGTGGAGACGACATCCATGAAGGTCTGCAGGTCGGGCGTCGACCACCAGCCGTCGAGATAGGCCTCGGAAAAGCCCAGATCCCCCTCGCGGATCAGCCGCGCGATGCAGTCGGGGTTATGGATGACGATCTCGGCAACCGGACCGGGCTTCGGCCCCTGGGCGCGGAACCGCCGGCCATCGGGCAAGACGAAATCGATGCGCCCGAAATTGATCTTGGCGGCCTGCGCGAAGGCTTGCCGGAAGTAGCGCGGCAGATCCCTCTGCCCGTCGGTGCTGGTCAGAAATTGCATCGCGTTTCTCGATCGAGGCCACAGGATGGCGTTCAACCTACTTCAGAAGGGTGAATCCGCAATGGCAAAGTCAGTTCGCCCGGTGGCGCTCGTAGGCATCGAGCGCGCGCCGGCGACCTGCCGCGAGATCGACGAGCGGGTCGGGATAGGCGGCCCCGGGATCGAGGTTCCAGGCGCGCGGCACGGCGTCGAAGAAGGCGCGCGCATCCGCGCCGGGGTCGTCGGTCAGTTCGGCGATGAAGCGGTGGCGGTAGCCGGCATCGGGGTCGAACCTCTCGGCCTGGGTCGCGGGGTTGAAGATGCGGAAATAGGGCGCGGCATCGGGGCCCGAGCCCGCCACCCATTGCCAGCCCATCGCGTTCGAGGCCGGGTCCCAGTCGATGAGACACTCCTCGAACCATTTCAGCCCGACCCGCCAGTGGGTCATCAGATGCTTGGTCAGGTAGGAGGCGGAGATCATCCGCGCCCGGTTGTGCATCGTGCCGGTGACATACATCTCGCGCATCCCGGCATCGACGAAGGGCTCGCCGGTCAGCCCCCGCCGCCAGCGCTCGGCGTCATCGTTGTCGTCGCGCCAGGGGAATCCGTCCCATTCCGCGCGCCAGTTCTTGGTGGCGATCTCGGGCGTGTGGAAGATCAGGTGATGGGCGAAGTCGCGCCAGGCGAGTTCCTTGAGGAAATGCTCGGCGCCCCCGTGGCCCTTGTCCTGCTCCAGGATGCGCTGGGTGCGCCACCAGATGCGGCGCGGGCCGATCTCGCCGCAGGCGAGGTTCTCCGAAAGCCGCGAGGTGGTCTCGCCGGCGGGCAGGTCGCGGGCCTTTCTGTAGTCGTCGACCGGGCCGTCGAGGAAGGCGTCGAGTCTTCTCTCGGCCGCAGCCGCGCCGATGCGGGCATGGCGGGCAACGATCCCGGCACCGCGGTTCATGGCGGCGCCGAGTTGCCAGTCGTCGAGATCGTCGGAGGCGGGCCAGGTGTCGGGCACGGAGAGCTTGCCGGGCGCCTTGCAGGGCTCGTCCACGCCACGCGCCGAAAGCGCGCGCCAGAACGGGGAATAGACCTTGTAATGCCCGCCCTCGCCGGTCTCGACCTGCCAGGGTTCGATCAGCGTATGGCCGGCGAAGCTGCGCGCCTCGATCCCGTCCGAGCGCAGTGCCTGCTTGACCTCGGTGTCGCGCGCGCGCGCCGGCGCGTCGTAGAGCCGGCCCCACCAGACGCCGCCGGCGCCGGTTTCGCTGACCAAATCGCGCAGCGCCTGCAGCGCGGCGCCCTTGCGCAGGATCAGGGGCGCGCCCTTGTCCCCCAGCGTCTTGCCGAACACCCGGAGCCCCTCGCCCAGCCGCCAGCGCGGCGCGGCGCCCAGGCCGGTGACGCTGTCGTCGGCGATGAAGACCGGGATCAGCGGCCGGCCGGTCTCGGCGGCGGCGGCGAGCATCGGGTTGTCGTCCAGCCGCAGGTCGCGGCGGAACCAGAGGATTAGGGGCTGCATGCGTCGTCCGGTCTGGCTGTCACAGCACCCGATCTAGCGCCGGGATCAGCCGGTCAAGCTCGGCCTCGGATGTGTAGTGCACGAAACTCAGGCGCAGCACGCCATGGTCGAGGTCGACGCCCTGGGCCTGAAGCGCGCGGTTGGCGTAGAAGGTGCCGCCGCCGGCCATGATCCCTTCGGCGGTCAGCGCACGGGCCAGATCCTCGCCCTTCGCATCGGCCAGCACGGCGACGGTGGGCGCGCGCCCCTCGGCCCGGCGCGGGCCGAGAAGGCGCAGGTTGTTGCGCGCGGCGAGATGGTCGAGAAGCGGCTGCAGCAGCCGGGTTTCGTGCGCGCGCATCAGGTCATGGGCGAGCGCGGCGCGCCCCTTCGCGTCGCGCCCGGCCCCGCCGTGATGGGCGGCGAGCGCATCGATATAGTCGGCCATCCCGGCGCTGGCGGCGATCTGGGCATGGTCGGGTCCGGCGGGGGTGAAGCGCTTGCAGAGGCTTTCCGCATTGAAGAAATGCGCCTGGTTCGGCAGCTTCATGCCCAGATCGCGGCGGATCACCATAAGCCCCTGATGCGGCCCGTAGGTCTTGTAGGCCGAGAACAGGTAGATGTCGGCCCCCAGCGCGCCGACATCCGGCAGGCCATGCGGCGCGTAGCTGACACCATCGACGCAGACCACGGCGCCGACCGCGTGGGCCATCGCGGCGATCTCCGCCACCGGATTGACCTCGGCCACGACGTTCGAGCAATGGGGGAAGCAGACGAGCTTCACCCGGCCCTCGAGCAGCGCCTCGAGCCGCTCGAGCGGCAGGTGGCCGGTCGCCGGGTCGAGCTTCCATTCACGGATCTCGATCCCCTCGCCCTCCAGCCGCCGCCAGGGCCCGGAATTCGCCTCGTGGTCCTGATCGGTGACGACGATCGCGTCACCGGGCTTCAGGTACTGCCGGAAGGCCTGGGCCAGGACATAGGTATTCGCCGTGGTCGAGGGCCCGAAGCTGAGCTCGTCGGTCTCGACCCCCAGCATCGCGGCGAGGCGGTCACGCGCCTCGTCCATCTCCTCGCCCGCCAGCCGCGAGGCCTCGTAAGGGCCGTAGGGCTGCACCTTCCGCTCGCGGTAGAAGCGGCCGAGCCGGTCGATGACCGCGCCGCAGGCATAGCTGCCGCCCGCGTTCTCGAAGAAGGCCTGGCCCCGAAGCGCCGGTTCGGCGAAGGCCGGGAACTGCGCGCGCACGAAATCGATGTCCAGCTGCATCCGAATCTCCCCTCGTTTCGGCGAAGCCTAGGCCCCCGCCCGGGCAAGCGACAGCCCCCGCGTCGGGGCTTGAGCCGGCCGCGTCGCGCCCCTATATTCCACCTGTTCCCGGCAACGGGGACTATGGACATAAACGCGCCCGTAATAAGCGGATCGGACCCGGGGGCGGTACCCGGCGGCTCCACCAGAAACCCTCATTGGGGGACAAGGGGGCCGAAACAGGATCGACGAACGTCTAAAGGGGTTTGCTTTGTCCCGGTGAGCTACCACCGTTATCGGTGCGCAAAGTACAGTTGCCAATGACAACCGTGCTCCGGTGGCCGTTGCTGC
>SLPP01000064.1 GCA_007131945.1 Paracoccaceae bacterium
CGCGGCGGGAAAGTCGGACACGCGAGCATAGTCGAAGGCGAGATCGCCGTAATCGACGATGGCGAAGTCCGCCAGCGGATCGAAGCCCCAGCCATAGGGCGGATCGAAGGGCTGCAGGCTCGAGGCCTCGCGGATCGCGCGCGGGCCGAAGCGCGTGCCGGGCCGGTTGGTCACCGCCTGGTCGAAGGGCACGCCGGTGACCGCCAGATCGACCCCGGCGAGGTCCTTGGTGTAACGCCGGCGCAGGAAGCTCGCGGCACCGCCGAAGGTATTCTCGTAGGCCCGCCCGCGCGGATCGTCGCGGGTGAAGGCGGTATCGACCTCGTTCTTCGCTTTTTCCAGCGCCATCAACGGCTCCCTGCTCCTGCCTCGGGCGGAAAATGATCACAATTCACGCCGGGCGCAACCGGTCTCATTCCAGCCGCGCGGGAAATCCCGGCGCCCGCAGATCGGTGCCGAGGACGTCCTCGAGCAGCTTCACGATCCGCGTCGACTGCGCCTGCCCGCCATAGGCCGCGCGCCCCCGCCGGAAGGTCTGCTCGGTCAGTGCTGCGAGGTCCAGCGGCACGCCGAACTCGCGGGCGAACTCCATCGCGAAGCCGAGGTCCTTGAGCGCTAGGTCCATGGTGAAGCCGACATCGTAGCTGCCGTTGAGGATCAGCTGCCCCTCGGTCTCGTGCACGAAGCTCGTCCCCGACGAGGCCGCGATCGCCTGCCATGCCCTGCCGAGGTCGAGCCCGCCGCGCCGCGCCAGCATCAGCGCCTCGCCGCAGGCGAGCAGATGGATGAAGGCGAGCATGTTGGTGATCACCTTGATCAGCGCCGCCGAACCCAGCGGGCCCATCTCGATCACCTGCCCGCCCATCGCCTCTAAGGCGGGCCGGTGGCGCGCGATCAGGGCCGGATCACCGCCGAGCAGCACCGTGATCTCGCCGCGCGCGGCGAGGTGCACGCCGCCGGTGACCGGCGCCTCGATCACGCCCAGACCCGCCGCCTCCGCCCGGCCGGCGAGGCCCATCAGTTCCGCCCGGCCCAGGGTCGACATCTCGATCCAGTCCATGCCCGGCCGCGCGGCGGGCAGCACCGCGTCGAGCACCGCCGCCGAGGCCGCGGGCGACGGCAGGCAGGTGATCACCGCGTCGACCCGCCCCGCCAGCTCGGCCGGGCTTTCGGCCCATTCTGCGCCCATCGCCTCCAGCCCGGCCCGCGCCGCGCCGTCGCGGTCGTGGACCACGGGCGCCATCCCCGCCCGCGCCAGCGACCCGGCCAGCGCCGCCCCCAGATTGCCCAGTCCGATCATCCCGTATCGCATGCCTGCCTCCCGCGTTGCGCCGCGGCAGGCTTGCACCTATCAAGGCCGGACGAAAGCCCCATCCGCAGCCCCGGAGCCGTCATGGCCCGCCTCTACGACGCCTCGGCCTACGATGCCGCCGTCTGGCCGCCCAGCCACTGGGCCGCCACCGCCGCGCCGCTGCCCCCCTGCCCGCCTCTGACCGGGGCCGCGCGCGCCGATGTGGCGATCGTCGGCGCCGGCTATGCCGGGCTGAACGCCGCGCTCGAGCTCGTCGAGCGCCACGGCGCCGATGTCGCGGTGCTCGAGGCCGGCCAGCCCGGCTGGGGCGCCTCGGGGCGCAATGGCGGCTTTGCCTGCCGCGGCGGCGCACGGCTCTCGCGCGCGGCGATGGCGCGCCGCTTCGGCGCCGAGGCCGCCGCGGAATGGGACGCGTTCGAGCGCGCCGGCATCGACCGGGTGCGCGACAACCTCGCGCGCTACGCCATCGACGCCGAACCCGGCCCCGAGGGCGAGATCTGCCTCGCGCATTCCGCCCGCGCGGCGCAGCGGCTTCAGGCCGATGCCGGGCCGGGTGCCGAATGGCTGCCGCTCGCCGCGCTGACCAACCGCGGTTTCTGCGCCGCCGGCGCACATGGCGGCCTGCTGCGCGCGCTCGGCTTTCCGATCCACCCGCTGATGTACGCCCGCGGCCTCGCCCGCGCCGCGCAGGCGGCAGGCGTGCGCATCCACGGCGACGGGCCGGTCACCGCGCTCGGCCGGGCGGGCGGCGACTGGGTGCTGAGCACAGCGCGCGGCACGCTCACCGCCCGGCGCGTCCTGATCGCCACCAACGGCTATACCGACGAGGCGCTGCCGCCCTTCCTCGCCGGGCGCCTCCTGCCGGTCATCTCGGCGATCCTCGTCACCCGGCCGCTCGCGGCGCGCGAGCTCTCCGCGCAGGGCTGGACCAGCCGGGTCATGGCCTACGATTCGCGCCGCGTGCTGCACTATTTCCGGCTCCTGCCCTGCGGCCGGTTCCTGTTCGGCGGCCGCGGCGGGGCCTCCGCCGCGCCCGACGCGCTCGCCGCCTTCCACGCGGTGCTGCGCGCCGATTTCGAGGCGATGTTTCCCGCCTTCGCCGCCGCCGGGACCGAGCATTACTGGTCCGGCTTCGTCTGCCTGACCGGCAGCGCCACGCCCTTCTGCGCCGGGATCCCCGGCATGCCTGGTCTCTTCGCCGCGCTCGGCTGGCACGGCAACGGCGTCGCCGCCGCCTCCGAGGGCGGGCGGCGGATCGCCGCGGCGCTCGCCGACCGCGCCAATGCCGCGCCGGTCGTGACGCAGGCA
>SLPP01000166.1 GCA_007131945.1 Paracoccaceae bacterium
AATCGGTCCCCGGCGGCCTGAAACCGACCTACCTCGCCAACCACGGCCACGAGGTGATCAACCCAAGGCTGGACGACGAGGACTTCCAGCGCGCGGTGGCTACCGCGCAGGCGGAGTTCGAGCGGAACCAGCCAGAGGTGGTCGTGGGCTCGTCGCGCGGAGGCGCCGTGGCGATGAACCTTCAGGTCGGCGACACACCGGTGGTGCTGCTCTGCCCCGCCTGGCGCCACTGGGGCAAGGCGACCACGGTTCCCCACGGCACCCGGATCCTCCACTCGCCGCTCGACGAGGTCATCCCCTTTGCCGATTCCGAGCTACTGGTACAGAACAGCGGCCTGCCGCCGGACGCGCTGATCGAAACGGGCAGCGATCACCGCCTCGCCGAACCTGAACCGCTCGCGAGGATGCTGGAGGCCTGCGAACGCGCCGCCGGTTTCCGCGAGATCGATTGACTGGCAGACGGAGCCACGTGCGCTTGGTGATCGGCCTGAGCATCGGGCTGCGCCCAGCAGGACCGGCATCTCCTCTTGGCAAACACTGACTCCAGACCGCCCAGAGGCCCGGCAATCATTGCCAGGATGCCGATACCCGGCGGAATGTCGAAACGCGACGGGACCCAACCCGGCAGCGGCGGCAGACCAAGGATCCGGCCCGCCACATCGACCTTCGAGAATCTCTGCGCGTACCGACCGCAAAGGGAATCAACGGTCAGCCGCGCGACGCCAAATAATGGCGCCATGAAGCCAGATCGGTGATGTCCGTCGCGCCCGCGGTAGCGACCGACTCGCATAGGAAGCCGGGGACTTCACTGCCGTCGTCCAAGCGCACGCGGCCGATACCGAGCGGTGCGGGAATCCCCGCGACGAAGGAGCCGAAGCGGTCTGCCGGGACCGCCCACACCTCGACGTCGATGGATGCGCCGCTACTGTCCACGCGGACCAGTCCGGGACGTTCCGGCGGTCCGCCGGGCAGCGCGTAGAAGCGGTACTCGGGGGCGGTGCGGGTCGCCCGAATCAGTCGTGCGCGGCGCTCCGTGAGCTGGTGATTCAGCGGCAGACCGCTCATGTGCGCGCCGCAGACCGCGACCGGGATCTGGTGCCGCCCATCTGGAGCCAGCGGTGGGCGATTGTGCTGGGGGCAACCCGTCGCCCCCAGCGGCAGACCCGATGCGCGCTGCAGGCGGTCCGCTATCGGCAGCAGCTCCCGATCTCGGAACGCGGGCGCGAATAGCGTCACACCGAACGGCAGGCCATCCGCGCGGAAGCCGGACGGTACCGCCACCGCGCAGAGGTCGAGCAGGTTCATGAAGTTGGTGTAGTAGCCGAGGTTGCTGTTCACGCGGACGGGCTCGGCCTGCACCGCGGCGATGGTCGGAATGGTGCCGGCCGTCGGGGTCAACACCATATCAACGGAACCCCAGACGGCCTCGGTCTGGCGGCGCAGCGACTGCAGACGGTACTGCGCCTCGAAGGCATCGACCGCGCGGGGATCACGGCCACCGCCGATGATCTCGCGCGTGACATCGAACAGCGCCTCGGGCTGGGCATCGAAGAAGTCCCGGATTGCGGCGTAGCGTTCCGCGACCCAGGGCCCCTGGTAAAGCAGTCGAGCCGCCTCGAGAAACGGCCCGAAGTCGATTTCCACCGCGTCGCCGCCCAGCGAACGCAGGCGCTCGACTGCCTCGGCGAACATCGACTGGTGGTCTTGGTCACCGAAGAACTCCAGTTGACCGGACGCGGGCACACCGAAACGGAAGCCGCTCTCCGGGATTCCCGCGAGACCGAGCGGCGGAACCTGATCCACCCGCGCATACGGATCCTCGGGATCATGCTCGGCGACGATCTCAAGCACCTGCCTTGCATCCGCCGCGTCCAGCGCAAAAATCGACACCGTGTCCAGCGTGCGGCAGGCCGGCACCACGCCAGAGGTACTCAGCAGCCCGCGCGTCGGCTTCACGCCGATCAGGTTGTTGAACCCCGCCGGCACCCGCCCGGAGCCCGCGGTGTCGGTCCCGAGCGAGAAGCTGACCTGCCCGAGCGCCACCGCAACCGCGGAACCGGAACTGGATCCGCCGGCAACGTAAGCGGGTTCGAACGCGTTGCCGCAGGCGCCGTAGGGCGAGCGGGCACCGACCAGACCGGTCGCGAACTGATCCAGGTTGGTCTTCCCCAGAGGAACCGCTCCGGCGTCGATCAGCCTTTCAACCACAAGGGCCGACCGCTCTGGCACATAGGCATACTCCGGACACCCGGCGGTGGTCGGCACCCCGGCGAGATCGATGTTGTCCTTCAGCGCGAACGGCACTCCGTACAGTGGCAACGAAGCCGGATCCAGAACCTCGAGCCTCGCGAGATATGGCTGCAGCGCTGCATCATCCAGCACGGTAATCCACACCTTGCGCGGATCCTCCCGCCGAATCTCGGCCATCGCCTGCGCCACCACCTCGCGCACCGTCCGCCTGCCCACACGGTAATCGTCCAGCAAGCCGTCGATCGTCATATTGGCCATCGTCTCGTTCTCCAACGTAAATTCCTGCCTTCGCCGCCCGTTGCGGCAGGCGGAGTGGGGGTTCCCATCGCCGGGACGCCGTGAATACATCCATGTAGGCTTGACGGCCG
>SLPP01000007.1 GCA_007131945.1 Paracoccaceae bacterium
GCGGATCATCTGCACGAAGAGGAAGAGCCCGTAGAGCGCCAGCGAGACCACCGCGACGAACAGAAGCTGCGGCGGCGCGTAGACCGGGCCGGGCGTCGCCAGGGTGAAGTTGGGCAGGACCAGGGCGAGAACCGCCACCGTGCCGAGAACCCCCAGCGCCGCGGTCGCGCCGCGGGCCTGGAAACCCTGCGCGTGGAACCGGACGCCGCCGATCAGCAGGCAGAGGCCGACGATGCCGTTGAGCACTATCATGATCGCGGCGAAGACGGTGTCGCGCGCGATCTCGCTGGTGCCGGGCGGCGCGTCGAGCAGGATGGCGACGATCAGCGCCACCTCGATGATCGTCACCGCGACCGCCAGCAGGATCGCGCCATAGGGATCGCCGAGGCGATGCGCGACCGTCTCGGCGTGGTGGACGGCGGCGAAGACCGTGGCGAAGAGCAGCGCGGCGGCGGGCAGGATCAGAAGCCCCGGCATCCTTCCGCCCCAGACGAGGTGCACCATCGCCACGAAGCCGAGGGTCAGAAGCGGCGCCACCACCGTCCAGAGCGGCGCCGCGAGGCGCCGAGGGGCGCGGGCCGGCGCGCTCAATCCGCGGGCTGGAAGACGAAGGGTTCGGCCGGCTCGAACAGGGCCGAGACCTCGCCCGACAGGGCGCGCTCCATGTCGGTGCCGAGGTCGAGTTTCAGGACCGGGGCACCCGCGGACAGGTCGAACCGGTCGAGCTCGACCCAGAAGACGCTGGGCGAGATTACCGATTCGACGTGATAGCGCAGGTCCTGATGGTCGGCGACGACACGCCAGCGGGTGGTCGACAGGTTGGGCTGGTCGGCGATCGAGATGCCCCATGGGACCGAGACCTGACGGATCACGCTGAACACCGAGGCGGCGGCGATGCGCGGGTCGGCGCTCTGCACCACGGCGTTGATGTAGAAATGCGCCCGGACGAAGCGATCCGAGGCGCGCACCGTGCCCGGCAGGAATTCGCGCGGGTTCACCGCCTGCCAGTATTCGAGGATCGCGAGCTGGCGGTCGTAGGTCGGCTCGTTGGTCATGATCTGGTAGCTGCGGTCGTGCCAGATCACCATCTCGCCGTCGACGAACTCGATGATCGCGCTGTCGCCGGTCGCATCCGAGAGCGAGACATGCACCGTCGCCGCCCGCCCCGGCGGGCCGACGGGAACGTCGCCGCCGGCGATCTGGACCGGGTTTTCGCGCAGATCCTCGACTGCCTCGGCGACGGTGGCGAACCGGTCGAGCAGGTATTGCGGGAAGACCGATAGCGAGATGCGCGGCGTCTCGCCGTCGTCTTCGGGATAGCTGGCCTCGACCTCCCACAGAAGATTGGCGACGAGCCCCGCTTCGTTAAGCCCGTCGGCGGTGGAGATGTCGTAGCCGGTGACGATCACGCTGCCGTATTCCGCCGTCCATTCCGCCGAGCGCGGCCCGGCCGCACCGTCGCGCGCCATGCCGCGCGGGAAGGCCCAGATGTTGCTGACCATGGGCAGCTTCCAGTCCATGCTGCGGCCGGTGAGGATGCGGTCCTCGGGGCCGAGATAGACGGCGCGGGTACAGGCCTCGGCCAGGTCGGCGGCAACGATCCCTGCGGCGCAGAGAAACGCGGCGCAGCTGTTCGTGAAGATGTTCATGGCATCCCTCGCGTAATATGTGATAACGTTTGGAAGTGGCTCGCCAACCCGCTCCTGCGACCACGATCGGCCTCAGAACCGGAAGGTCACGCCGACCAGCGGCCCGCCCGCGCGAATGTCGAACCGGCTGCCGCCCTTGCGGTAATCGACATGCAGATGGCGGTAGCCTGCGGAAAGAAAGACATTCTCCCGCACCTGGTAGTTCACGGTCGCGACAACCTGCGCGGTGCTGCGCGAACCCACGCCGAAGCCGCCGATATCGGCATAGACCAGCGCCGACCAGCCGGGTGCGAGCCTGAAATTCGCCCGCGCGGCGAGGATCGGATCGGTGAAGCTGCGGCTGCGCGAGGCGCTGGCGCCGGGGAAGATCGGCGGCGCGGGGGGCACGGTGACGCTGGCGCGCAGGTTCCAGTGGCGCAGGCCGGCGAGCAGGTCGAAGGTCGCCTCGGGCGTCGAGGCGACGCGGTGGCCGGCCAGCAGGGTCAGCGATGTCTGCCGGAGCCGGCCGCGCGCCGGCAGCGGCGCCGGGGCCGGCGGCGCGGGCAGGACACCGCGGCGCGACGAGGTGGAGGTGCTGAAATCCCCCATGAAGACCAGGTCACCCCGCCGCGCATAGGCCGCGATGAAGAAGGCCGCGTCGAGATCGCGGATGATGTCCGAGAAGGACTTGTCGATCCTGACGGTGGGCGCGCCCGCGAAGGGCCGGATCGTGCCACCCATCCCGGTCGCCCAGGCATAGGGGGTGATCTGGATCACCTGGTCCTGGGCCGGCGCGGACTGCGCCGATGCCGTGCCGGCGAGAAACGAAAGGCAGAGCAGGGCGCCCCCGAACTGCCGCAGCCGATGCGTGTATGCCTTCATCAATCCACTCCCTTCAAAGGTCGTCCTTGTGAATGCGACCGCCCTTCATGATCAGGTTGATCCGGCCCTGCGGATCGTCGAGCCAGTCGAGCCC
>SLPP01000301.1 GCA_007131945.1 Paracoccaceae bacterium
CAATGACGACGGGGCGTGAAGCCCCGCGCCCAGCTCATCTGGAATGGGCGAAGTCCCAGTAGAGCTCGCGCGCGCGGGTGGTGATGCGGCCGGGCGGCAGCTCGCGGTCCTCGAAGCGGGCGACCGGCATCACCTTGGCGATGTTGCCAGTGCAGAAGATCTCGTCGGCGCGGGCGAAATCCTCGACCGTCAGCACCGTCTCGACCACCTCGACCCCGTCGGCGGCAAGGAGCTTCATCACCCGCTGCCGGGTGATGCCGTTGAGGAAGGTGCCGTTCGGCACCGGGGTCAGCACCACCCCGTCGCGGACCATGAACACGTTGGTCGAGGCGGTCTCGGCGACGTTGCCGTCGGGATCGCGCGAGAGCGCGTTGGAAAAGCCCCGCGCGCGCGCCTCGGCCATGATCCGGCCGTTGTTGGCGTAGAGCGAGGCGGCCTTGGCCTCGGTCATCGCCATCGTCGGGCGGGGGCGCGAGAAGGGCGAGACGGTGAGCGAGAAGCCCTCGGGCGCGGGCATCGGCAAGGACTCGATGCAGATCGCGAAGCCGGTGCTTCCGGGGTCGAGGTCGATGATCCCGGGGGTCGAATCGCGCGCCCACATCATCGGGCGCAGGTAGAGCGCGGCATCGGGCGCGAACAGGCCGCAGCCCTCCTCGAGCAGACCCTGCACGGTTTCCGCATCGACTGGCGGGATCATCCCCATCGCCTCTGCCGAGCGGATGATGCGTGCCGAATGCAGGTCGAGATCAGGCCGCACCCCCTCGAACTGGCGCGCCCCGTCGAAGACCGCGCTGCCCAGCCAGGCGGCGTGATCGGCGGCGTTGATTATCGGGGCGTTGCCACGATGCCAGCGGCCCTCGTACCAGGTGACGATCTCGTTTCCGACAGCCATGTGAGTCTCCCTCCGCCCCGATCGTTCCGAGCATCCGGGCGCAGGGCGCGCTTTAGACCTCGCCTGCCGGAGCGTCAACCGGCGGGCGGCACCCCGGAGCCGCCGGGGGCCCGGCCCGGCGATCGGCCCGGCCAGCTTCCCGGTAGCACGCCGGCGCCCGCGCCGGGCTTGCGGATCGCGCCCATCGCGGCGATCGGCAGCGCGAAGAGCCGGCTCAGCACCGGGTCCTGCTGCACCTTGGCCTTGACCTTCTCGAACTGCATCACCTCGTCGATGCGGCGGTCGAGGAAGGCCCAGGTCGCGGCATGTCCGGGGCTCGAATCCCCGAGCCAGTAGAGCAGCGTAGCCGAATAGACGCCCGACAGGATCACGCGCTTGGAATACCAGTTGCCGTCCTCGGAGGTGTCGCCGAGCGCGTTCCAGATCGCGTCGGCCGTGTTCCAGACGGCGCGCATGCCGTCGGGCGCGTAGGGGGGCAGGGCGAAGAGCGTCGTGCCGCGGCGCACCAGTTCGGGATCGGCGGCCTCGAGCCGCAGCCGCACGGCCAGCGCCACGCGGTCGCGCAGGCGGATCCCGTCGCCGGCGCGCTCGGCCAGCGCGGCGAGCATCTGCGCGTCGCCCTGCCGGTGATAGGCGAGCGCGAGGTCGATCCCGCCGCGCGGATAGAGCGCGCGCGCCAGCACCGGGTCGATCCCGGTATCGGTCACGGCGGCGGCGAGCGTCGCCTGCGACCAGCCGTCGAAGGGCACATGGATCAGCGCGGCCTCGAGCAGCTTTTCGGCGAGCGTTCCGGAGTTGTCGGTCATCGCGTCCTCCTTCTGGCAAGACTGGACATGCGTGGCCGGCTCTGCTATCCAGCCGCCTCCTGCATCATCGATGTAACTCTAGCTTGGAAAGGTGGTGAAAACCACATGCAGGTCACTGTTCGCGACAACAATGTCGAACAGGCGCTTCGGGCGCTGAAGAAGAAGCTGCAGCGCGAGGGTGTGTTCCGCGAGATGAAGCTCAAGGAGCATTTCGAGAAACCCTCCGTGAAGCGGGCCCGCGAGCAGGCCGAGGCGATCCGCCGCGCGCGCAAACTGGCGCGCAAGAAGGCGCAGCGCGAAGGTCTGCTCTGAGCCGGTCTCGAGCCGCCCGAGGCGAAAGATGGGGAACCCCCGGCACCTGGTGCGCGGGGGTTTTCTGTCGGGCGCGTGTGCGCCGCGCCCGGCGGACCGTCCGGCCGAGGCCGTCAGCGAGGCGTTCTGCACCGTCGCGGAGCTTGCCGAGCCGGCTCCGGTAAAACCGGGCGCGCTCTCGGGTCGCCTGAAACGCGCGCCGGTATCAGCGCCTGGTGGCGATCCCGGGCCGCGGCCTCATCCCGCGTGCAGGCTCGGCATCTCGAGCGGGCCGAAGCCGTAGTGGCGCAGCCAGCGCAGGTCGGATTCGAAGAAGGCGCGCAGGTCGGGGATGCCGTATTTCAGCATCGCCATTCGGTCGATCCCCATGCCGAAGGCGAAGCCCTGCCACTGATCCGGGTCGACGCCGGCCGAGCTCAGCACGTGCGGGTGCACCATGCCCGAGCCCAGCACCTCCATCCAGCCGTCGCCCTCGCCGACCTTGAGCTGCCCGCCGACCCAGGAGCACTGGATGTCGACCTCGGCCGAAGGTTCGGTGAACGGGAAGTGCGAGGCGCGGAAGCGGGTCTTCACCGCAGTGCCGAAATA
>SLPP01000309.1 GCA_007131945.1 Paracoccaceae bacterium
CCGGCACGGCAAGCCCCACCGGGAGCAATGCCGAATAGGGGCCTCGCGCGGGTGTGATCGGGAGACCGATATCCCCGCAGGGACGCTTCAGCCCGGAGGCCCGGGTTGGCAGCTCGAGCCCGTCGGCAACGGCGGGCCCAGATGAATGGCCGTCCAGGGGGCGACCCCGGACAGAATCCGGCTTACAGGCCATCCGCGCATATCGTGGCCACCGGTACGAACATGGGAGGTACCGATGCCCGACATGGATATTCAGCAAAACCAGGGCGGCTGTCATTGCGGCGCGGTCCGGTTTCGGGTGCGGCTTTCTGACGGGTTGCGGACGGCGCGGCGGTGCAACTGCTCCTTCTGCCGGATGCGCGGGGCGATCGCGGTCTCGGCGCCGCTCGATGGGCTGACGATCCTGCGCGGCGCCGACGCGCTGACGATCTACCGGTTCGGGACCGGCACGGCGGTGCATCACTTCTGCCGGTACTGCGGGATCTACACCCATCATCGCCGCCGGTCGAACCCCGACGAATTGGGCGTGAACGTCGCCTGCCTCGACGGGATATCGCCCTTCGACTTCGCCGAGGTCGCGATCCTCGACGGGCAGAACCACGAAAGCGACGGCGGGGCGGGCGGTGTGGCCGGGATGCTGTGCCACGTCTCGGCCGCTGCGAGCGGTTGACTCGGCCGGCATTTTGCGTAGAAGGCGGCTTTCAGGATTCCACGGGTGGCCAGCCGCTGCCCTGCGCAGGAGAGACCCATGGCCAAGCCGACCACCATCAAGATCCGTTTGAACTCGACGGCGGGGACCGGCCACTTCTATGTGACCAAGAAGAACGCGCGCACGATGACCGAGAAGTTCTCGATCCGCAAGTTCGACCCGGTGGCGCGCAAGCATGTCGAATACAAGGAAGGCAAGATCAAGTAAGCGATCCTGCCACGCGATGCCCGGGGCTTGCGCCGGGCGGACGCCTCGGGCCGCGCCAACCGCGCGGCCCTTTCTCGTATGGCCACATCCCTGAGCGCGAAGCCGAGGGTGAAGCGGTCGCTCTTTTCGTGGGGCGGAGATGCGCGTCGCGCCGACCGGCCGGCACGTCCGCATGACGCCCGCTGGGGGGCGCCGGGTGCCGCTGCCTGCCCCTTGGCCGCGGATGTCAGTGGCACCAATCGATGCCCCGACCGTCTCGCGCCGCGTCAAGCTTCCGGCCGGGCGAGAGGGTTGACGGAAGCTTGACGCGGCGTGCGCAGGGCTCCGCCCCGGGCCGGTCTCCCGGGGGCTATCCACTTGATCTGGATTGATTTGTGCCTGCCACAAAGCGTATGGCAGGCGTATGGCAAGCGTATGGCATATTGCCGGCCTTTCGGACGGTCGAGGCCGTCCTCGAGGCTCCCCGGCCGGTTTCGGCTGATCGCATTGCGTCGCCCTCGCCACCGAGCAGGCGCATTGCCGGACACAGGCGCCACCGGCCGAAAGCGGCGATGTTCAAGGGCCTTGCCTCCTGCCGCGTCGCTCGCCGATAGTCGGCGGATGAACGATGGTACCAGATCCCCGACGCTGCGCATCCGCATCGTCTTTGGCGCGCACGAGATGATCGGCCCGGGCAAGGCCGATCTGCTGGAGCGTATCGACCGCTGCGGGTCGATCGCCGCGGCGGGGCGCGAGATGGGGATGAGCTACAAGCGCGCCTGGGAGCTGGTCGGGACGCTGAACGCCATGTTCCGCGTGCCGCTGGTCGAAAGCACGCGCGGCGGGCCGGGCGGCGGCGGCGCTGTCGTGACCGAGGCGGGGCGCGAGGTGCTCGCGCTCTATCGGGCGTTCGTGGCACGGGCCGCCGAGGCGGGTGACGAGCAGCTTGCGGCCCTGACCGAACGGCTGAGGGATATTCCCGAAGGAAAATAGCGCTTGCCTGTCGGCTGACCTTCCTGCGATATGTTCGGCAAAACACATCAGCAGGGAGTTGCCCATGCCCGTCCTCCACATCCGTCGCGCGCTCCTTGCGGCCGTCGCGGCGGTCGTCCTGGCGGCCGGGCCGCTCGCCGCCCGCGCCGCACCCGTGGTTGCCGCCGCCTCGGATCTCCAGTTCGCCCTGGAAGAGGTGGCGCAGGCGTTTCGCGCGGAGACCGGGATGGAGGTGCGGCTCTCTTTCGGCTCGACCGGCAACTTCGCCCGGCAGATCCGCGAAGGTGCGCCGTTCGAGGTCTTCATGGCGGCCGACGAGAGTTTCATCACGGATCTGCACGCCGACGGGTTCACGCGCGACGAGGGCGATCTTTATGCCCTGGGCCGGATCGTCATCGTGGCGCCGCATGGCTCGACCCTGTCACCCGACCCCGAGCTTGACGACCTCGCCGCGATGCTGGCGGCGGGACGGATCACCCGCTTCGCCATCGCCAATCCCGAACACGCGCCCTATGGCATGCGCGCGCGAGAGGCGCTGATCGCCAGGGGGATCT
Organism: Paracoccaceae bacterium; assembly: GCA_007131945.1. Classification (GTDB taxonomy): domain Bacteria; phylum Pseudomonadota; class Alphaproteobacteria; order Rhodobacterales; family Rhodobacteraceae; genus Pararhodobacter. The sequence continues at coordinate 2,443 of SLPP01000309.1, forward strand.
GGGACGATCTGCAACCGGTCCTGGTGCAGGGCGAAAACGTCAGCCAGGCGGCGCAGTTCGCGCTCTCGGGCAATGCCGAGGGGGGCATCATCGCCTATTCGCTGGCATTGGCCCCCGAGGTCGCGCGGCGTGGCAGCCATGCGCTGATCCCCGAAGACCGGCACGCGCCGCTGCGCCAGCGCATGGCGCTTCTCGACGGCGCGGGCGAGGTGGCCGAGGCCTTCTACGCCTTCATGATGGAACCGGCCGCGCGCGAGATCATGGAACGCTATGGCTTCGTCCTTCCCGAAGGCGAATGATCCATGGACTGGACGGCGCTCATTCTGTCGCTGCGGCTGGCGGGGTGGACGGTGATCATCCTGCTGCCGGTCTCGGTGATGATGGGGCGCTTCCTCGCCTATCACCGGTTCCGCGGCAAGGGGCTGGTCGAGGCGTTGGTGATGCTGCCGCTCGTGCTTCCGCCCACGGTCTTCGGCTTCTACCTGCTGGTGGCCTTCGGCCGCAATTCGCCGGTCGGCGAGCTGTGGCAGAGCCTTTTCGGCCATCAGCTCGTCTTCAGCTTCCAGGGGCTGGTGGTCGCCTCGATCATCTTCAACCTTCCCTTCGCCATCCTGCCCGCGCAGCGCGGATTCCAGGCGATCCCGGTGGAGGTGCGCGAGGCGGCAAGCTGCTGCGGCATGTCGCCCCTGCGCAGCCTGTGGAAGGTGGAACTGCCGCTCGCCTGGCCGGGGGTGGTGACGGCGATGGTGCTCACCTTCGCCCACACGCTGGGCGAATTCGGCATCGTGCTGATGGTCGGCGGTTCGATCCCGGGCGAGACCAAGACCATCGCCATCGCGATCTACGACCGGGTGCAGGCCTTCGACGACCGGGCGGCGGCGACCATGTCGGCGGTGCTGGTGGCGATCGCGGTCTCCACCATCGGCATCACCTTCTGGCTCTCCTCCCGCGTCGGCCGGAGGCTGGGCTGATGGCGCTGGAACTGATGGCCCGGGCCGCCGCGCCGATCCCGCTCGAGGTCGCCTTCCGGGTGGAGCCGGGGGAACTGCTCGCGCTGGTCGGGCATTCGGGATCGGGCAAGACGACGCTTCTGCGTACCGTCGCCGGGCTCTGGCGGCCCGAGGTGGCGCGGGTGCGGGTCGATGGCCGGACCTGGCTCGACACCGCGGCGCGGGTCGATCTGCCGGTGCATCGCCGCCGGGTCGGCATCGTGTTCCAGAACTACGCGCTCTTTCCGCACATGACGGCGGCGCAGAACGTCATGGCCGCGATGGACGCGCCGGATCCGAGCGAGGCGGCGCGGATCCTCGATCTGGTGAACCTGCACGGTCTGGCGGACCGCAGGCCGGGCCAGCTTTCGGGCGGGCAGCAGCAGCGCGTGGCGTTGGCGCGCGCGCTCGCCCGCCGGCCGCGGGCGCTGCTTCTGGACGAGCCCTTCTCGGCCGTCGATCGGGCCACCCGCGAAAGACTCCATGGCGAGATCGTCGCGCTGCGCGCGCATCTGGCCATGCCGGTGGTGCTGGTCACGCATGACGTGAACGAGGCGCAGCTGCTCGCCGACCGGATCGTGGTGATCGAGAAGGGCCGGGTCGTGCGCGCCGGCACCACGGCGGAGGTGATGGCCGATCCGGACGCCCTGCGCGCGATGGGCATCCGCGAGGTGGCGGTGATGCTGCCCGCGACGCTCGCCGAGCACCTGCCCGACGGGCTGAGCCGGCTCGACAGCGCCGGCGGGCCGCTCTTTCTGCCGCAGGTCGAGGGGGCGCCGGGAACGCATCTGCGCGTGCGGATCATGGCGCATGAGGTCATCCTGTCGCGGGCGCGTCCGGAAGGCCTGTCGGCGCAGAACATCCTCGCCGGGCGCGTGGCGCGAATCGTCGAGGGCCAGGGGCCCGCGGTCATGGTGCATGTCGCGGTGGGCGAGGACGAGATTCTCGCCCGCATCACCCGCCGCGCCGCCGATCAGCTGGCCCTGCGGCCGGGCGACGCGGTTCACGCCATCCTGAAAACCATGTCGGTGGCCCGCGACCACGTCACCCGCGCCCCGCAGGCGGCACGCACGGCCGGGTGATCCGGTCGGCGGCGTCCGGGCGGGCCGCGGTCATCTTGCCGCGCGTTCGAGCGCGGCGATGTCGATCCGGCGCATCCGCGGGAGAGTCTCCACCACCTCCGGATCGGACGCGGCGCGGCGTTCCGGCAGCCCGCGCGGCACGAACGGCCGCGACGGCCCGACCCGTCTCGAATTGCGACGCCGGGCGATGCGTTTCATGCCGTTCCCGGGTGCAATCCGACGGATGGCGAACGGGTGCGATTTCGCGTTTCCCGCGCCCGTCCGTTCGGGTGACTGTCGCCGGTTTATGCGGACCGCCGGCCGAGCCATGCCACGACGGGCATCAGCACGATCAGCGCCACCAGCACCAGCAGCATCCAGTCGGGCAGGTAGAAGGTGGCGTAGACCTCCCAGCCGATCATCCGCAGGATCTCGGTCAGATAGGTGGCCGAACCGGCCAGATGCCCGCCGATGGTGGCGGTGATGATCAGCAGGACACCGCCAAGCCCACCCAGAAGCAGCATGATCACCCGGTTGAGAACCGTGTCCCAGATCGCCGGGCCGGCGAACCAGCGGATCGCCATCAGCACCGTCCAGTAGGCCAGCGACCAGCTTGCCGCCATCATGTGGTTGCGCCCCAGAGGCGAGGTCTGCAGCGTGTCGGCCGGCCAGACCATGGTACCGACGAACCAGGCGGCGATCCCCGAGACCATGCCGAGGAACAGGAACGGCACCAGCACCCGGTCGAAGGCCTGCGCCAGGCCGCCCGACGAGAGCGCGCGAACAAAGATGATCACCGTCGCCGTCACCCAGAAGGCTACGGGGAAGTGAATGAGCATCGTGTGATAGGGACCCATTGCCTCAGCCCTCCCCTTCGCGGCGCCGCATCAGCATACTGGCAGACAGCGCGAAACTGATGATCAGGCCCACGCCCAGCAGCATTGTCAGCATCCACTGGCGGCGGATCTCGTTCTCGAACTCGATCTCGACACCGTATTGCGCCAGCTGCGCCTCGTTGTGGCGGAAGCGCACCGGGACGCCGGCGCGGATGTTGTCGGCCCCGGCATGGGTTGCGCTGGTCAGTCGCGGCCAGCTGACCTGTCCGGGATAGAACAGCGTCATCTCGAAGGCGGGCACCTCGTCCCAGTTGGGCCGCATGCCGGTGAAACGATGCGCGGCGATATCGGCCGCGCGCCCCAGCCCCACCTGATAGGGCATCGAGACGTAATGCCATCGCGCGCCCGTGGCGTCGCGGTGCACGGCCACGCCGATATCGTAGACGCCGCCATGATGCATGATCTTGTCGACATCGGGTGCCCCGGTATCGAGCGCCCGGCGCAGCGTCACATCCCACCAGCCCTCGCGCCAGCGCGCCTGGCCATCGACGGTGACCGCCGCCCGCGCGCCCGCCGGTTGTCGCAGCGCCCGGCGCGGAATCACGTCGCCCGATTGCCAGGCATGGTCGGGGTCGAAGGGCACGGCGAAATCCTCGGCCAGGTAGTAGATGCCCTCGGGGTCGGGATCGTTGCGCGAGACATCCTCCCAGCGCAACGCGTGAAAGCCGACCTGCTCGGCATCGAACATCAGCTGCGGATGGCCGGCATCGCCGTCCCAGTTGGTGAAATAGGCCCCCCGGCCCGTGTCGCTGAGGCGGTATTCCGCGACGAACTGGTCGTCCGACACATCCAGCGGGTTCGACCGGTGCGCCCGCCAGTGCCACAGGTCGAGGAAATAGCCGGCCTGACGCTGCGCGGCCAGCTCCTCGGGATCGACGATCGTCCTCCAGTCGCCGGGGTCGGTTCGCGTGGCGGGCAGATGCTTGCGGATATCCGAGCGCCCCTCGGGGCCGAGGACGGGATGCTCGGCGATCTCGGCGCGGGCGGCGGCATCGGTGAAGAAGCGCATCCCGTCGCCCACCGTGATGTAGCCACCATAACGCTGGAATTCGGGGATCGAACCGTCATCGACAAGCATCGTCATCCGGTCCTCGTAGAGGCCATCGGGATCGGGGCCGACCGGGCTGGCGCCATGGCGCACCCAGCGCTCGCCGTCATAGCGCAGCATGTCGATATAGAGGTTGGGGTGCTCGGTCGGCCAGCGGTAGCGGAACAGGATGTCCTGATCGTTATACGCCACCTGCAATTCCAGCGGCATGGTCAGCTCGTCCGGGGTCCAGATGTTGCGGTCCGGGTCGTTGGCGATGACACCGCTGCCATGGGTGCCGAGCGAGAGCAGCAACCCGCCGCCGAAGAGACCCACGACGATCAGCTTCGCCGATGTCGCATCGAGCATTGGTTCCTCCCTGAGCCGAGCCAGCTGCAAGGATGCAGGTCAGGCGCAACAATATTGCCTTACGATATCGAAATTCGACTAGCGAGCCTTGATCTGGATCAATTGCGTCACGGTGCCGCGTCGGCACCCGGATCAGGCCGACGGCAAGCCCGGCGCAGGGCGCGATCATCGCCGTCAGCACGATGACCCGGACCCCGCGCAGCGGCAGATCGGCCAGCAAGACGGGGCTCCTGGTCGGGCAATTGACCTCCCGGGTGCCACGTGGTTTCACGAAGGCCGACAACAACCCGAGGGTCGTCGGCGTGGCCAAGAGGATGGAACATCACGACCTGCTCTCGGGACTGGTGCGGCTGCACGTGCTGCACCACGCCGCCGAGGAGCCGATCTACGGGCAATGGATGATCGACGAACTGGCGCGGCATGGCTACCGGCTCTCGCCGGGCACGCTCTACCCGATGCTGGCGAAGATGGAGCGCGACGGCTATCTGACCTGCCATGCCGAACGCGAGGGCCGGACGTCGCGAAAACTCTACTCGATCACGGAGAAGGGTCGCGCGGGTCTGGCGGTCGCCCGGATGCGGCTGCGTGAGCTGGTCAGGGAGGCGGGGCAAGGATGAGCGAGAAGTCCGAGCCCGGCGCGGTGGCACGCAGGGCGGCGCCGGTGAAATCTTCGCGACCGTCCTCAAGCTTCGCCTCACCTCCTTCGGCGGGCCGATCGCGCATCTCGGCCGTTTCCGCGACAAGCTGGTGGCGCGCCGCGGATGGCTGGGCGACGTGGCCGATGCCGACCTGGTGGCGCTCAGCCGGTTCCTGCCCGGCCTGCCGATCGCCGGGCGATCAGCGCGAAGGCCAGCAGGATCAGCGCCGGGGGCAGCGCGCACGGTCTGCGCAAGTCCGGTGCAACCCGGCTGGCGGAATGGGGCGGCGGTGAAGCCGAGATCATGGCCTGTCCGGCACACAAGGAAGCGCGCATGGCTTCGCCTTGCTTCCGCAAGGCGCAGCGCGACCGGCTGGCAGATGCTGGATCTGCCAGGGGCCTGGGGACGAAGGAAGAACAGAAGTTTCCCAACCTCTCCGAAAGGCTGGACATAACCGCCCCGCGACCGACTGAAAGCAGGGCCGGAATCGCATTATATGGTGACCCCGGCAGGATTCGAACCTGCAACCTGCCCCTTAGGAGGGGGCTGCTCTATCCAGTTGAGCCACGGGGCCAGCGGCCCTGTTCTGGCCCGTCGGGCGGCGCAAGGCAAGGGCGAAGGTGGCGGCGCGCTCAGGCGAAGCTGCCCTGCACCGCCCAGCCCGGCGCCTGGGGGGTGTGGAAGAGCCACAGCCGGGGCCCCTCGGCGGTGTCGACGCGCCAGTAATCGCGCAGGCCCGTCCGCCAGGCGGGATCGTCGAGCCACCATTCGGGGGCGATCCGCTCGGGTCCGCGGGCGGCGAGCGTGGTCAGCCGCCGGCGGCGCCAGGTGAAGCGGCGCGGCGGGGTCGGGCCGGCAGGGCCGGCGAGCGGCTCGGGCGGAAACAGGATCAGCGGGCGGTCGGGACCGGCGGGCCAGGTTCCGGGCGCGGGCGGCGCGGCCCAGATCGCCGAGGCGATCTGGAAGGCGCGTTCGGGGATGTGGCTGTCGGCGGGCAGGAAGCGGCTCAGCGCCTCGAGCCCGAGCCGGTTGCCGAGCCGGGTCATGAGATCGGCCAGCGCATCGGCCTCGGCCGCCTGTCCGCCGCGGGCCCGGGCGGCGGTCAGTTGCGCCGGCGCCATCGGCTCGGTCCTCGGTGCGCTGAGGCGCAGCGCGTCGAAGCCGAAGCCCGCGTCCAGCGCCTCCACCGCCCGGTCGAAGAGCCCGGCGATGGCGGCGGGTTCGCGCATCGGCCGCGCCAGCGTCACCGCCGCCTCGGCCCGGCTGCCGTCGGTGCGGGCAAGCTCCAGCCGCAGGTGACGCGCGCCGCGGCCGGTTTCGGCCAGCCGCGCGCAGAGCCGCTCGAGCAGGCGGGAAAGCGCCGCCATCACGTCGGCGGTCAGGCCGATCGGTTCGGGCAGGGTCAGGCGGACGGCGAAGGGGGCGGGCGGGGGTGCGGGGTCGACCGGCTCGGCCACCGCGCCGAGCGCCTGGTCGAGGCGCAGCGCCAGTTCCGGCCCGAAACGGCGGATCAGCGGCGCGCGCGGGGCGCGGGCAAGGTCGCGCACCCGCCGCAGGCCCAGCCGGGAAAGCGCCTCGACGATCTCGCCCGGCAGGCGCAGGGCGGCAAGGGGCAGCGGGTCGATGGCGGCGCGCGCCTCCTCGGCCAGGGTAACCGGGTCGCGGGCGAAGCGCGCCAGCGCCCAGGCCGCGCCGCGCGTCGGCGCCAGCCCCAGCCGCGCGGAAAAACCCGCCCGTCCCAGCCGCGCGCGCAGATCCGCCGCCAGCGCCGCCTCGCCCCCCGCCAGATGCGCCGACCCGGTGATGTCGAGCATCAGCCCGTCGGCACCATCGACCGCGACCCAGGGCGCGTAGCGCAGCGACCAGCGGTTGAGCGCGGCCAGAAGCTGCGCCTGCCCCTCGGGGTCGGCGGCGCGCGTGACCAGCCCCGGGGCCAGCGCCCGCGCCTCGGCCAGCGGCTGGCCGCGCCGGAGCCCCAGAGCCTCGGCCGCGGGGCTGAGGCAGGCGAGCATTTCGGCCGGGCCGCGCTTCTCGACCACGGCGAGCGGCGGGCCCTCGGCCCCGATCCGGCGCAGCGCCCGCTCGCTCGCCAGCCGGGGCAGCCACAGGGACAGGATGCGGCGCGGCATGTTGATTCCGGCAAATGTTCTACTATTGTTCTTTTCTAGGTCAGGCGTGGCTCCGAGTCGAGTCGCCCGCGCCGCCGCAGCCCCGGAGCGTGCCGCCGATGTCCGAGTCCGCCTCGTCCCCTGACGCTCGTGCCGGCCCGGCCCATGCCGTGCCCCCAAATGCCGAGCCCGCCTATGCCGAACTTTGCGCGATGTCGAACTTCACCTTCCTGCGCGGTGCCTCGCATCCCGAGGAACTGGTGGCGCGGGCGGCGGAACTCGGGCTTTCGGCCATCGCCATCGCCGACCGCAACTCGCTTGCCGGCGTGGTGCGGGCGCATGTGGCGCTGCGCGAACTCAGGCGCGCGCAGGCAGAGGGCGGCAAGGTGCGCGTGCGCGGACAGGTGCGGATCGACCCGTCGAGCCGGCAGGACCTGGGCGGTGGCGGCGCGCTGGCACCGGCGGGCGCGCTGCCGCGGCTGATCGTCGGCGCAAGGCTGGTGCTCGAGGACAGCTCGGTCGAGTGGGTCGCCCTGCCCACCGACCGCGCCGCCTACGGGCGGCTCTCTCGGCTTCTGTCGGTCGGCAAGCTGCGGGCGGGGAAGGGGGAGTGTCGCCTGAGCTGCGCGGATCTCGAGGAATGGGGCGCGGGGATGGTGCTGATCGCCCTGCCGCCGGATGTGCTGGGCGAAGAGGGCGATGCGCCCGATGATACACTCGGGGAACCCGCCCACGACCCGGAAACAGCCCACACCCTGCAGGCCCTTGCCCGCCGCTTCCCCGGCCAGGTCCATCTGGGTGCCGCGCCGCGCTATGACGGCCATGA
>SLPP01000415.1 GCA_007131945.1 Paracoccaceae bacterium
GTCAGTCCTCCCTGCCGGTCCCGACCGGCAAGGGCAGCGCCTCCCATGACCCCGATCCGCCTGATGCGCAGCTTCGCCACGGTGGGCGGCTGGACCTTCTTCAGCCGCATCCTCGGCTTCGTGCGCGACGTGCTTATGGCGCGCTTCCTTGGCGCCGGCACCGTCGCCGACGCCTTCTTCGTCGCCTTCTCGCTGCCCAACATGTTCCGCCGCTTCTTCGCCGAGGGCGCGTTCAACGCGGCCTTCGTGCCGATGTTCACCAAGCGCCTCGCCTCCTCGAAGGACGAGGCCGAGGATTTCGCCCGCGACGCCTTCTGGCTGATGGGCAGCTTCCTCGTCGCCTTCTCGGTCGTGGCGATGGCCGCGATGCCGCTCCTCGTCTGGGCGATGGCCGCGGGCTTCGGCACCGGCGAGCGGTTCGAACTGGCCGTCGTCTTCGGCCGCATCGCCTTTCCCTACATCCTCTTCGTCTCGCTGATGGCGCTGATCTCGGGGATGCTGAACGCCACCGGGCGGTTCATGGCCGCCGCCGCCGCGCCGGCGCTTCTCAACCTCGCCTTCATCGCCGCGCTCCTTCTCGGTGCGCGGCAGGGCTGGCCCGTCGGCCTGACGCTCTCCTGGGCAGTGCCCATCGCCGGCATCCTGCAACTCGCAGCCGTCTGGTGGGCCGTCCACCGCGCCGGCTTCTCGCTGCGCTTCCGCCCGCCGCGCCTGACGCCGGAACTCAGGCGCCTGCTGATCATCGCCGCGCCCGCCGTCCTCGCCGGCGGGGTGGTGCAGATCAACCTCATCGTCGGCCGCCAGGTCGCCTCCTTCACCGAGAACGCGATCTCCTGGCTTTCCTACGCCGACCGGCTGTACCAGCTGCCCCTCGGCGTCGTCGGCATCGCCGTCGGCGTCGTGCTCCTGCCCGAGCTCTCCCGCCGTCTGCGCGAGGGCGAGGAGGACCGCGCCCGCGACGCCTTCAGCCGCGGCATGGAATTCGCCCTCGCCCTCACCATCCCCTCGGCGGTGGCGCTCGTGGTGATCGCCGAGCCCATCGTCTCGGTCCTCTTCGAGCGCGGCGCCTTCGGCCGGCTGGACGCGGTCAACACCGCGCTCGCACTCGCCGTCTACGGCGCCGGGCTGCCGGCCTTCGTCCTGCACAAGGTGCTGCAGCCGCTCTACTTCGCCCGCGAGGACACCCGCACCCCCTTCCGCTACGCCGTCAACTCGATGATCGTCAACGCCGTCGTCGCGGTGGGGCTCATGCCATTCATCGGCTACATCGCCGCCGCCCTCGGCACCACGCTCGCCGGCTGGGCGATGGTCTGGCAGCTCTGGCGCGGCGCGCGGCCGATGGGCGCCGCCGCCCAGCCCGACGCCCGCTTCCTGGACCGGATCTGGCGCATCATGCTGTCGGCCGCGGCGATGGGGCTCGTGCTGTGGTTCATGGCGCAGGCGCTCGAGCCGATGATCTACGGCCCCGGCCGCGTGCTGGCGCTGCTGGCACTGGTCGCAGGCGGCACGGCCGTCTATTTCGGTCTCGGCATCCTGATAGGCGCCTTCCGCCCCGCCGACCTGCGCGCCGCGATGCGCCGCGGCGACCGTTGACCGGCCGACGACGCGGGAGCCCGCGCGGGCGCGGGCGGACACAAGCCTCCCCAGCCCGGGATCCGCGTCTCGAGGCCCCCCTGGAAGATCCGCGCCGTTGCGTGACCGGCCGGACCGGCGCGCGCCGCTGCCATACGCCTGCCATACGCTTTCTGGCACCGCGCCAACGCCTCAGCCGCGCTGCAGAAGCCGCTCGCGGATCGCCTGCCAGCGCCCCGGCCCGGTAGCCGCCGCCAGCCCGAATCCGATGGCGAAAGCGGCGAGTTCCGCCACCCAGCCATGCCCGGTTTCGACCATGAGCCCGAAGCCCAGCCGTGCCAGCAGGAGCACCCCGATGATGCCGAAGGCCCTGACCTGCGCCGCCCGGTCCTCGGCCACGCGCCAGCGCCACCAGGTCAGCCCGCCGACCAGCCCGAAGACCATCGCCATGCCGCCGAACAGCCAGCCCAGGTCGTGCTCGCCGAGGATCAGCGCGAACACCGCCGCGCCCAGCGCCGGCGGCAGAAAGAACAGCAGAAACAGCCGGATGCCCCCCTGCGCCTCGCCATAGGCCTTGCCCAGCGCGGCGATCAGCACGACGACGAGAAAGACATGCAGCGGCCCGGTATGGACGAAGGAGAAGCTCAGGTAGCGGACCAGGTGCAGCGCCGGGAAACGCAGGTTTTCCAGCATCCAGATCTGCAGCCCGGTCGAGAAGCCGAAACGCTGCAGCGCCTCCAGCCGCCAGCCCACCGCCCCGGGCCCGCCGACGATCCCGCGCCCGCCCAGCCAGAGCACGAGCTCGGTCCCGACGATGGCCAGGATCACCAGCCAGACCAGCGTCGGCAACGGATTGAGCGGCGAGGAATTGTGATCGCGCAACCGCTCCCGCGCCTCCTCCTCGCGATCCTCCGGTCGCCGCTCCGCCATTCGCTCACCTCCGGCGGGGTTCGGTTGACGCCCCGCGCGCCCAGCGATAAGCCAGCCGCGACCGCTTTTCCACCACGGAGTGACGTCGATGAACGACGCATCCCCCGACGCGCCCCGCACGACCCGCTTCAAGACCCGCATCTTCTCGGGCATCCAGCCCTCGGGCGGGCTGACGCTGGGCAACTATCTCGGCGCGCTCAAGCGCTTCGTCGAGAAACAGAACGAGGGGATCGAGGCGATCTACTGCCTCGTCGACCTGCACGCCATCACCGTCTGGCAGGAGCCGGCGAAACTGCGCCAGCAGACGCGCGAGGCCGCCGCAGGTTTCATCGCCGCCGGCATCGATCCCGAGCGATCGATCCTCTTCAACCAGTCCCAGGTCTCGGCCCATGCCGAGCTCGCCTGGGTCTTCAACTGCGTCGCGCGTGTCGGCTGGATGAACCGGATGACCCAGTTCAAGGACAAGGCCGGCAAGGACAAGGAGGCCGCAAGCCTTGGCCTCTATGCCTATCCCGCGCTGATGGCCGCCGACATCCTCGCCTACCACGCAACGCATGTGCCGGTGGGCGAGGACCAGCGCCAGCACCTGGAACTGACCCGCGACATCGCGATCAAGTTCAACCACGACTACGGCACCGACTTCTTCCCCGTCACCGAGCCGCTGATCGAGGGGGTGGCGACGCGGGTGATGAGCCTGCGCGACGGCACGAAGAAGATGTCGAAATCCGACCCGTCGGACATGAGCCGGATCAACCTCACAGACAATGCCGACACGATCGCACAGAAGTTCCGCAAGGCGAAGACCGACCCCGAGCCGCTGCCCCAGGCGATCGCGGCGCTCGAGGCGCGCCCCGAGGCGAAGAACCTCGTGAACATCTACGCCGCGCTGGCCGGCACCGACCCGCAGACGGTGCTGGACGAATTCGCCGGCCAGGGCTTCGGCGCCTTCAAGCCGAAACTCGCCGAGCTGGCGGTCGAGGTGTTGGCGCCGATTTCTGCCGAGATGGGCAGGCTGATGCAGGACCCGGCGCAGATCGACGCGATCCTTGGCCGCGGCGCCGACCGCGCGAAAGCGATCGCGCAACCGATCCTCGATCGCTGCTTCGAGATCGTCGGCATGGTCCGCTCGCGCCGGGGTTGAGGCTCAGCGCGGGCGCCACAGCCCGGAAGCGGGATGCGCGATGAGCGCGCCCACCAGCGCGTATTCGAGGATCAGGCGGATCAGGCGAACATCGTCCGAGGGCAGCAGCAACTGGCCCGTCAGGTTGCCGATCCAGTGGAACAGGATCGCGGCCAGCACGCTGCGCCCGGTATTGAGGAAGAGCCAGGTGTAGAGCACCGCCGTCGGCAGCAGATCCGCAAGCATGCGCAGGGCCGAGGGCGGGTCGCGGGTGAAGGCGTCGAAATAGCCCGGCAGGAAGGGGAGCGGCAGGTGCCAGGTCCACCACAGGAGCGCGAGGAGCAGGCTCGCGGCCACCGGCGCGGTGCGCGCCAGCAGCCGGTCGAGCAGGAAGCCGCGCCAGCCGATCTCCTCGGGCAGCGGGCCGATCAGCAGGATGAAGCCGAGGAAGAGCGTGAAGGCCGCGGGATCGGCCAGGCGCGGGGCGATCTGCGCGGTTCCGGCCAGGGTCGCGTCGAGGCCGAGAGCCCGCGCGAGCCCGGCGGCCACGAGCGTCAGCGCCGGCACAAGGAGCAGGATCACAGCCCACCACACGCGTCCGATCGGGCGTGGATCGACCGTGCGGCGGGCAAGCTCCGAAAGCCCGGCGCGTCCGAAGCAGATCGCGGTCATGATGACGCCGCCGAGGAACACCCCCGCGCCGCCGACATTGAACGCCACCGACGCCGGCCCCGCCCAGATGCCGCCCTCTCCGGCGAGCGCGGCGGCCAGCGCCCAGAAGGCGAAAGTCCAGCCATGCGAGAAGAGAACGAAGCCCAGAACCGGCCGGGCCGCCAGCCAGCGCTGCACCGCTCCGCTCATTCGCGGTCCCGGCCAAGAGCCCGATCGAGCATCCGCGCCAGGTCGGCCCGGCGGAAGGGCTTCGGCAGCAGCGGTTCCGCCTCGGGCAGCCTGCCCTCGGCGATCAGCGCATCGGCGACGTAGCCCGAGGTGAAGAGCACCGGCAATCCCGGTCGCAGACGGCGGGCGCGCGCGGCCAAGTCGCCTCCATTCAGCCCGCCAGGCATCAGCACATCGGTGAAGAGAAGCGCGATCGACGAATCGCTTTCCAGCAGCCTCAGTGCCGACGGACCGTCGGTCGTGGCCGAGACGCGGTGCCCGAGCGCGCGCAACTGCGCGCCGATCTGCGCGTGCAGGCGATCGTCGTCCTCGACCAGCAACACATGCACGTCACCTGTTGCATGACCATCGACGGCGACGACGTCGGCGCCGATTGCCGCGCGCGGGAAGACGAGGATGACGGTCGTTCCCCGCCCCGGCGCCGTCTCGATCCGGATTTCACCTCCCGAGCGGTGGACGAAACCCTCGACCACCGAGAGGCCCAGCCCCTTGCCGCCGCGCCCCGGCCGGGTCGAGAAGAAGGGCTCGAAGATGCGCGCGGCGATCTCGGGCGCCATGCCGGTCCCGTCGTCGCTCAGCGCAAGGCCGACGCCATCGCGCGCGGCACCGCCGGCAGCGGGCATATCGGCAGCAAACAGCCGCAGCACCAGCCGGTCGCCCTCGGGCATGGCGTCGCGCGCGTTGAGAACGATGTTGATGATCGCATTCTCCAGCTGGATCGGGTCCAGCTCCACCGGCATCGCCACCTCGCCGGGCGCGATCTCCAGCGCGATGGCCCCGGGCAGCACGCCGCGCAGGATCGGCGCCAGATCGGCCAGCGCATCGCGCAGATCGAGCGGGCGCGGCTGCAGCGGCTGGCGACGCGCCGTCGCGACCAGCCGCTCGGTGATCTCGGCCGCCCGTTCGGCGGCGTCGATCGCCCCCTCGACCAATTCGACGAGGTCGGGCTCGGCCGCCACCCGCTCGCGCAGCATGTCGGCATTGCCCATGATCAACGTCAGGAGGTTGTTGAATTCGTGTGCGAGCCCGCCGGTCAGCTGGCCCATCGTCTCCATCCGCTGCGCCTCGCGCAGATGCGCCTCGAGCGCGCGGCGCTCGCGCTGATCGCTCAGGCTGCCGACCAGCCTTACCGCCCGGCACTCGTGGTCGCGCAGGATGATCGCCCGGTCGGCGACCGGGATGACGATGCCGTCGGCACGCAGCAGTCGGTAGCTCGCCTTCCAGTCGGTTGCGTCTGAAGCGAGCGCCGCGTCGAGCGCTTCACGCACGCGGGCATGATCCTCGGGATGGATCCGGGCATCGAAGGCCGCGTCCACCGTCATGTCCTCCGGTGCCGGGTTCCTGACCAGTTCGACCATCCGCGCGTTCCACCAGCGCCGCTGACCGAGAAGGTCAACGTCCCAGACCCCTTCGCGCGTGGCCTCGGCGAAGAGACGAAAGCGCTCCTCGCTTTCGGCGAGCGCCATCTGCGTGCGATGCTCGTCGGTTATGTCGTCGATCATCACGGCAAGCGCACCGGGAGTGGATTGCAGCCGCAACCGCAGCCGTCGCGCGCTGCCCGCAACGCCCAGCGTCACGTCGCGTTGCAGGCCGCCCGCCGGGGCCGCCTCGACAAATGGCGCCAGTGTGCGGGCAATCTCCGGCGGCAGGACACCGGCGACCGGCCGGCCGGCAAGATCCGTCGCCTCCGAACCTGCCAGCGCCCGGGCCTGCGCGTTCGCATAAAGGACGCGGCCATCGGGCTCCACCAGCAGGAAGGCCTCGCGCATCGTGTCGATCGTTGCCTGGAGCTGCACCGCGAGCGCATCGGCGCGTTTGCGCGTGGCGACCAGTTCCGAGACATCCTGGAAGGCGCCCTGGACCTGGACGATACGGCCCTCGGCGTCGCGCACCGCTTCGCCGGTGGCGCGCACCCAGACCCGACGCCCCGAGGCGCTGAGGATCTGCAGCAACTCGTCAAAGAGCGTGCCGTCACTGGCGCAACGCGCGAAGGCGCGCTCGATCCGCGGACGGAATTCGGTCAGGTAATGCCCGAGCGCGTCGGAAAGCGGCAGGAAGCGCCGGCCGGGCATGTCGTGGATGCGCGCGGTGGCCTCGCTCCACTCGACCACGGCGGTCGAAAGATCGACACGCCAGCCACCGAAGCGCGCGGCCTCGCCGGCAATGCGCAGCAGATCGGTCGCCTGGCGTTCGCGATCCTCGGCGGCGCGCAGCTCGGTGATGTCTTCGACCACGCCCGAGAGCCGCCCGGGCTCGCCCTTCTCCCAGGCGCCGGCGCCGCGCACATGAACGATGCGCCCGCCCGGCCAGCGGATACGGTGTTCGAAGTGCAAGACCGGTGGACACTCTTTGAGAAAGGCGCGGAAACCCGCCCGCTCGCGCTCGCGATCCTCGGGATGCACGCGGTCCAGATAGGCGTCGAGATTGCGCGGCGGCTCGTGCTGCGGCAGGCCGTAGATCGCGTGCACCGGCGCCGACCAGCTCAGCGCCCCGGTTGCCGGATCGAGGCTCCAGAAGCCGATGCCGAGGATCCGCTCGGCCCGCACGCGCGCATCGAGCGCGGGCGCCGCCTCCTCGCCCGAGAGCAAGGCCCCCAGCGCCGTGCCCTGCATCGCCTGCGAGACGAGGGCCCGCACGACCACGAGTTCGGCGGCGCGATCGTACCAGAGGATCGACTCGCTGCGCGCCTCGACCGGAAAGGTCTGCCCGGTCTTCGTCCGGTGCAGCCAGACGCCCATCGGCGGCGCTTCGCCGCCGAGCGCGACATTGGCGAGGATCGCCGGCACGTCGGCCTCGGGGCGCAACTCGGCGATGGTCATGGCCAGGAACTCGCCGCGGCTCCAGCCATAGCGCTGGCAGGCGGCCCGGTTGACCTCGAGGATGTGCAGCGAATCGTGCGCGTAGATGAAGATCGGATCGGGATGCGCCTGGAAGAAGAGGCGCGCGGTGAAATCGCCCTGATCCATAGTTGCCCCTAGCCGCCAGTCGGGGTTGGGCTGCACGTCAGGCGCTCTGCAGGGACGGTCTCGCGCATCGGCCCACGCTGTTCGGGACGGGTTTCACCGTCAGACTAGAAGCTCGCCCGACAGCTCGCAACAGCGGCCGTCAGCGCAGCGTTAGCCGCGTCGTGCCGGTTCGGATGGGAGCACACCCTCGGCGGACCAGCGATCGACGACGGCGAGCGCGGTCTCGGCGAAGATGGAATCGTTGATATGCGCGTCGATCTCGACGAGCGTGACTTGGGCCGGGCAATGAGCACGGATCGCGGCGCAGAAGGCGGCAAGCCCCTGCGGGTCGGCGAGCGGCCCTCCGGGGCGATCCCATTCGTTGCCGCCCTGCGTGGGCAGAAGGAAGGTGACGGGTCCCCGCGCCCGTGCCAGCCGCGCGCAGATCTCGGTCGCCAGCGCCTCGCGTTCGGCGGGTGTCAGCACGACCGAGGTGAGCAGGCGGTTATGCGCATGCGCGGGCCGGTCGGACAGCGCCGGCGGGATCGGCTGCCAGCCGACGAGATCGACGAGGTCGTAGCAGCCGATGGAGATGATCTGCGGAATGCCCGCGCGCCCCGCCGCTGTCATCCGGTCGGGGCCGGCGCTGATCGCCGAGCCGTGCAGGTGGTTGCCGACCTCCTGCGGGGCGAAGTCCATGACCGCGGCGAAGGCCCCCTCGGCTGCAAGTGACTCGAAGGCCCGCCCGCCCATGCCGGTCGCGTGAAAGACCGCGACCTCGAAGCCGCGTTCCTCGAGCGCGGGCTTGAGCGCCACCATGTAGCGCAGCACGGTCTTGCCGAAACTCGTCATGCCGATCAGCGGACGGTCGCGGCGGGGCGGCTCGACCGCGCGCGCCGCGCCCAGCACCGCGCCCGCGGCCTGGCTGAGCGAGGCCTTGCAGACCGAGTTCAGCCCGTAGAGCCCGCCCGCCCAGAGGATCATCTGGATGTCGGGCGCGAGGCGTTCGGGCGGGATCATGGGCGAGAAGGCGACGGTGGAGACGACGTATTTCGGCACCCCCACCGGCAGCGCCGCGCAGAGGTCGAGCGCGAGATCGGTGCCCATCGTCCCGCCGAGCACGATCGCGCCGTGGATGCGCCCCTCGGCATGCAGCCTCGCCGCCAGCACCGCCGCGCCGCGGGCCATGATCTGCATGGCCGCATTCTCGTCCTCGCTGGCGATGGCCGCCTCGACCGACGATCCCGCCGCCTCGGCCACGGCGTGCTTGGAGATGTCGGCGGGGCGCGAGGGATCGCCGAGAACCGAGACATCCATCGTGACGACGCCCCCGCCCTGCGCGCGGATCACTTCGGCCATGTAGCCCAGTTCGTCCTCCTTGGTGTCCCAGGTTCCGGCGACAAGGATGGTGCGATCGGTCATAGCTGAATCCATGCGGTTTTCAGGTTCACATATTTCTCGAGTGCGTGCAGCGACTTGTCGTGGCCGTTGCCGGACTGCCGGTGCCCGCCCAGGGGCACGGTCATGTCCGCCCCGCCATAGGTGTTGACATGCACCACCCCCGCGTCGATGGCGCCGACCATCCTGTGCGCGCGGGACAGGTTCCCGGTCCAGACGGCGGCGGCGAGGCCGTATTCGGTGCCGTTCGCCAGCCGGACGGCCTCTTCCTCGGTATCGAAGGGGGTGATGGCGAGGACCGGGCCGAAGACCTCCTCGCGAAACAGCGTCATCCCGGGGGCGACGGCGTCGAAGACGGTGGGCGCGAAGTAGCTTCCGCCGGTTTCTTCGAGGATGCGCCCGCCGCCGGCAAGGAGCCTTGCGCCCTCCTCCTGCGCGCGGGTGACATACCTCTCGACGCGGTCAAGCTGCGCCGCCGACGCGATGGCGCCAGCCTGGGTGTCGAGCCTGAGCGGGTTGCCGACGACCATCGCCCGCGCGGCCTCGGTCAGGAGCGCGGCGAACTCCTCGTGGACCGATCGCTCGACCAAGAGCCGCGAACCCGCGACGCAGACCTGGCCCGAATTGCGGAAGATCCCCACGGCCGAAACCTTCGCCGCCTGTTCCAGGTCCGGCGCATCGGCGAAGACGACGTTCGGCGACTTGCCGCCGAGTTCCAGATAGACCCGCTTGAGGTTCGACCGCGCGGAATACTCCAAGAGCCGCCGCCCGACCGCGCCCGAGCCGGTGAAGACCAGCACATCGACGTCGCGGTGCAGCCCCAGCGCCTCGCCCGCGACCGCGCCCTGGCCGGTGACGATGTTGAGCACCCCCTCGGGCAGGCCGGCTTCGGCGCAGATCTCGGCCAGGCGCAGCAGCGTCAGCGAGGCGGTCTCCGAGGGTTTCAGGACGACCGAGTTACCGGCGGCGAGCGCCGGTGCAATCTTCCAGGCGCCGATCATCAGCGGGAAGTTCCAGGGCACGATGGCACCAACGACGCCGACGGGTTCGCGGTGCACGAGGCCCAGCACGTTGCCCGGTGTCGGCGCGATCTCGCCGTGGATCTTGTCCACCGCCTCGGCATAGTAGCGGAAGGTGCCGGCGGCGCTGCCCGGCTCGGCCTTCAGCGCCATCGAGATCTCGGTGCCGTTGTCGCGCACGCCGAGGACGGCAAGCTCCAGCGCCGAGGCCTCGATGGCGTCGGCGATCCGGTGCAGGACGCGCTTGCGCTCGGCCGGCGCGGCGCGCGACCACATGCCGCCGACATAGGCCGCGCGGGCCGCCGTGACGGCGCGCTCGACATCCTCGGCGCCCGCGTCGGCGATGGTGGTGAGTTCGCTGCCGTCGATCGGCGAGGTGACCGGCAGCGTCGCGCCCGAGACCGCCTTCTGCCAGCGCCCGCCGATGAA
>SLPP01000201.1 GCA_007131945.1 Paracoccaceae bacterium
AGGTGATCGAGGAGGCGCCCGCGCCCGGCATGACCGAGGAGGTGCGCGCGGCGATGGGCGCGGCGGCGGTGCGCGCGGCCGAGGCGATCGGCTATCGCGGCGCCGGCACGGTCGAGTTCATCGTCGACGGCTCGAAGGGGCTGCGGACCGACGGGTTCTGGTTCATGGAGATGAACACAAGGCTGCAGGTGGAACACCCGGTGACCGAGGCGATCACCGGGATCGACCTGGTCGAATGGCAGCTGCGCGTGGCCGCCGGCGAGCCGCTGCCCTGCCGGCAGGAGGAGCTGGCGATCCGCGGCCATGCCTTCGAGGCGCGACTCTATGCCGAGGACGTGCCGGCGGGCTTCCTGCCGGCGACCGGGCGGCTCGATCACCTGGTCTTTCCGGAAGAGGCGCGGATCGATACCGGCGTGCGCGCCGGCGACGCGATCAGCCCCTGGTACGACCCGATGATCGCCAAGGTGGTGACGCACGGGCCGACGCGGGCGGTGGCGCTGGCCCGGCTGCGCGCGGCGCTGGCCGGGACCGAGGTCGCCGGGTCGGTGACGAACCTCGCCTTTCTCGGCGCGCTCGCCGCGCATGAGGGGTTCAACGCCGGCGATGTCGATACCGGGCTGATCGGGCGCGACCTCGCGTCGCTGGTCGCCGAGCCCGAACCCGCGCCCGAGACGGTGGCGCTGGCGGCATTGGCGGCGCAGGGTTTCGACGGCGCGCCGGGGGTGCTGAGCGGATTCGCGCTCTGGTCGCCGCTCTGGCAGCGGGTGGTGTTGCAGCGGGGCGAGGCCGTGTACGAGCCGCAGGTGGCGCGGCTTGCCGATGGCGGTTTCGGCATCCGCCTGGGCAGGGACGAGCACCGCGCCGAGTGGCGGGGCGGTCGCTGGTGGATCGACGGGCGCGCGGCGCCGGGAAGGGCGGTGCGGCGGGCGGGCCGCGTCACGGTCTTCGGCGCGCGGACGGTCGAGTTCGTGCGGTCCGATCCGCTGGCCGTGGAGGCCGCGGCGGGCGCGGCGGCGGGCGTGGTCACGGCGCCGATGCCGGGGCTCGTCAAGGCGGTCTTCGTCGAGCCGGGCACGGCGGTCGCGAAGGGCGCGCGGCTGGCGGTGCTGGAGGCGATGAAGATGGAGCACACGCTGAGCGCGGGCCGCGACGGCGTGGTGGCCGAGATCCTCGCCGGCGCCGGGTCGCAGGTCGAGGCCGGGGCGCCGCTGATCCGGCTGGAGGAGGAGTGAGGGCGCAATGGCGGGAGCCGTCGAGATCTTCGAGGTCGGCCCGCGCGACGGGTTGCAGAACGAAAAGCGCCTGATCCCGACAGCGGAGAAGGTGGCGCTGGTGGACCTGCTGTCGCGGGCGGGCTACCGGCGGATCGAGGTGGCGAGTTTCGTCAGCCCGAAATGGGTGCCGCAGATGGCCGATTCGGCCGAGGTGCTGGCCGCCATCGATCGGGTCCCCGGCATCCGCTATGCCGCGCTGACGCCCAACATGAAGGGCTACGAGGGCGCGCGGGCGGCGCGGGCCGACGAGGTCGCGGTCTTCGCCTCGGCCTCGGAAGGGTTCTCAAGGGCCAATCTCAACTGCACCATCGCCGTGTCGATCGATCGCTTCCGGCCGATCCTGCAGGCGGCGGCGGCGGATGGCGTGCCGGTGCGCGGCTACATCTCCTGCGTGACGGATTGCCCGTTCGACGGGCCGACGCCGCCGGGCGCGGTGGCGGACCTGGCCGAAACGCTGCTGACGCTCGGCTGCTACGAGATCAGCCTCGGCGACACGATCGGGCGTGCAACCCCGGAAAGCATCACCGCGATGTTGCGCGCGGTCACCGATGTCGCCCCGGCGGCGATGCTGGCGGGGCATTACCACGACACCGGCGGGCGGGCCTGCGACAATATCGAGGCCTCGCTGGCGCTGGGGCTGCGGGTCTTCGACGCGGCGGTGGGGGGTTTGGGCGGCTGCCCCTACGCGCCGGGCGCGCAGGGCAATGTCGCCACCGAGGCGGCGGTGGCGCGGATCGAGGGGCTGGGCTACACGACCGGCCTTGACCGCGTGGTGATCGCCGAGGCCGCTGCGCTGGCGCGGAAGATGAGGGAAATGCCATGAGTTACGAGACGATCCTGATCGAGCGCGACGATCGCGGCGTGGCCCGGCTGGTGCTCAACCGGGTGGAGAAGCACAACGCGATGTCGGCGCGGATGATCGTCGAGCTGCGCGAGGCCGCGGCCGAGCTGGCCGCCGACGACGCGGTGCGTGTCGTGGTGCTCACCGGGGCGGGCAAGAGCTTCTGCGCCGGCGGTGACCTGGGCTGGATGCAGGCGCAGATGGCGGCGGATGCGGCGACGCGCGGCGACGAGGCGGGCAAGCTTGCCGGGATGCTGGGTGCGCTGAACCGGCTGCCGAAGCCGTTGATCGGACGCGTCCAGGGCCAGGCCTTCGGCGGCGGGATGGGGCTGATCTCGGTCTGCGACGTGGCGATCGGTGTGGCCGGCGCGAAATTCGGCCTGACCGAGACCCGGCTGGGGCTGATCCCGGCGACGATCGGACCCTATGTGCTGGCGCGAATGGGCGAGGCGATGGCGCGGCGGGTCTTCATGTCCGCGCGGCTTTTCGACGCGGAGGAGGCGGTGCTGCTGGGGCTGCTGGCGCGCGCCGTCGCGGCCGAGGAACTGGACGCCGCCATCGAGGCCGAGGTGGCGCCCTACCTCGCCTGCGCGCCGGGCGCGGTGGCCTCGGCCAAGGCGCTGGCGCTGCGGCTGGGAGGGCGGATCGGCGCCGGCGACGTCGATCATTCCATCGCGCAGCTGGTCGAGCGCTGGGAAAGCGACGAGGCGCGGGAGGGAATCGCCGCCTTCTTCGAACGACGCAAGCCCGCCTGGGCGCGCTGACGGCGCAGCCCCTTTCCGCCGGGCGCGTCGGGACTACCTGAGTCGCATACGGGGCGCCCGGGCGGCGCCGGGTGGCTGTCTTTTGCCGCGACGCGGCAAGAAGCGGCGAAAACTGTGCACGATTGCATACAATCGGTCCCGGAACAGTGTCTTCGAGGCCCTGATCGCCCCGCGCTTCGGTTGACCCTCCCCGTTCGCAAGAGTAAACGGGAAGCAGGCCGGAGACGCGAGCGACGAGCCCAGAGGCGCCAGAGGAGTCAGCGGTGGACGACCTTCTCAGATCCTACCTTCCGATCATCATCTTCCTGTTCATCGCCCTCGCGCTGGGTCTGGTGCTGCTGCTCTCGGCGATCATCATCGCCGTGCGCAACCCCGACCCCGAGAAGGTCTCGATCTACGAATGTGGCTTCAACGCCTTCGACGATGCGCGGATGAAATTCGACGTGCGCTTCTACCTGGTCGCCATCCTGTTCATCATCTTCGATCTCGAGATCGCCTTCCTCTTCCCCTGGGCGGTGGCCTTCGGCGAGATGAGCATGACCGCCTTCTGGTCGATGATGGTGTTCCTCGTGGTGCTGACCGTGGGCTTTGCCTATGAGTGGAAGAAGGGGGCGCTGGAATGGGAGTGATGACCGGAACCCAGGTCGGCGCCGACCGCGAGCACGCGACGGCAGAACTCAACCGCGAGCTGCAGGACAAGGGCTTCCTGCTGACGACCACCGCCGACATCATCAACTGGGCGCGCAACGGCTCGCTGCACTGGATGACCTTCGGGCTGGCCTGCTGCGCGGTCGAGATGATGCATACCTCGATGCCGCGCTACGACCTCGAACGCTTCGGCACCGCGCCGCGCGCCTCGCCCCGGCAGTCGGACCTGATGATCGTCGCCGGAACGCTGACCAACAAGATGGCCCCGGCGCTCAGGAAGGTCTACGACCAGATGCCCGAGCCGCGCTACGTCATCTCGATGGGCTCCTGCGCCAATGGCGGCGGGTACTACCACTACAGCTACTCGGTGGTGCGCGGCTGCGACCGGATCGTGCCGGTCGACATCTACGTGCCCGGCTGCCCGCCGACGGCCGAGGCGCTGCTCTACGGTATCCTGCAGCTGCAGCGCAAGATCCGCCGCACCGGCACCCTGATCCGCTGAGAGGTTCCATGTCCGACGCCCTGCACGAACTCGGCGAGTACATCCGCACCCGGCAGCACGACGCGGTGCGCGCGGTGGCGGTGGCGCATGGCGAACTCACGCTCGAGGTGGAGGTCGGTTCGATCCCGTCGCTGGTGCAGTTCCTGAAGATGGACGAGACCTGCCGCTTCTCGACGCTGGTCGACATCACCGCCATCGACTGGCCGGCGCGCAAGGCGCGGTTCGACGTGGTCTGGCATTTCCTGTCGATGTACCGCAACCAGCGCATCCGGCTGAAGGCGGCGGTGCGCGAGGACGTGATGGTGCCCTCGATCACCGCCATCCACCCCTCAGCCAACTGGTTCGAGCGCGAGGTGTTCGACATGTTCGGGATCCTCTTCTCGGGCCATCCCGACCTGCGGCGGATCCTGACCGATTACGGTTTCCGCGGCCATCCGCTGCGCAAGGACTTCCCGACGACGGGCTATACCGAGGTGCGCTACGACGAGGCGCTCAAGCGCGTCGTCTACGAGCCGGTGAAGCTGGTGCAGGAATACCGGCAATTCGATTTCATGTCGCCCTGGGAGGGCGCCGACTACATCCTTCCCGGCGACGAGAAGAAGGAGGCGGCGAAGTGATCGGCAGCGAGGCGATGGCGGGCCCGGGCATGCTGTGGTTCCTGGTCTTCGCGGTCCTGGTGATCGTGCCCTTCTGGCGGCTCCTGCCGCATTACGGCCTGCCCAGCTGGGCGGCGGCGGCGGCGCTGGTTCCCTTCGGGGCGATCGTGCTTCTGTGGCTGATGGCCTTCCGCGAGAACATCGGCGGCCGCGGCGGGGAGCAGTGACGATGGACAGCAAGTTCGGCGACGCCCAGACGGGCGAGCAGAAGATCCGCAACTTCAACATCAACTTCGGCCCGCAACACCCTGCGGCACATGGCGTCTTGCGCCTCGTGCTGGAGCTTGACGGCGAGATCGTGGAGCGCTGCGACCCGCATATCGGGCTCTTGCACCGCGGCACCGAGAAGCTGATGGAGAGCCGCACCTACCTGCAGAACCTGCCCTATTTCGACCGGCTCGATTACGTCGCGCCGATGAACCAGGAACATGCCTGGTGCCTGGCGATCGAGAAGCTGACCGGCGTCGAGGTGCCGCGCCGGGCGAGCCTCATCCGCGTGCTCTACAGCGAGATCGGGCGCATTCTGAACCATCTTCTGAACGTCACCACGCAGGCGATGGATGTCGGCGCGCTGACACCGCCGCTCTGGGGGTTCGAGGAGCGCGAGAAGCTCATGGTCTTCTACGAGCGGGCCTGCGGGGCGCGGCTGCACGCGGCGTATTTCCGCCCCGGCGGCGTGCACCAGGACCTGCCGCCGGAGCTGATCGACGACATCGAGGAATGGGCGCAGGAATTCCCGAAGGTCCTCGACGACATCGACGGGCTGCTGACCGAGAACCGCATCTTCAAGCAGCGCAACGCCGATATCGGCGTGGTCAGCGAGCAGGAGATCCTCGACTGGGGCTATTCCGGGGTGATGGTTCGCGGCTCGGGGCTGGCCTGGGACCTGCGCCGCGCCCAGCCCTACGAGTGTTACGACGAGTTCGACTTCAAGATCCCGATCGGCAAGAACGGCGACTGCTACGACCGCTACCTCGTCCGCATGGCCGAGATGCGCGAGTCGACGCGGATCGTCCACCAGTGCATCGCCAAGCTGCGCGCGCCGGATGGGCAGGGCGACGTGCTGGCGCGCGGCAAGATCACGCCGCCGCCACGGGCCGAGATGAAGACCTCGATGGAAGCGCTGATCCACCACTTCAAGCTCTATACCGAGGGCTTCCACGTTCCCGCAGGCGAGGTCTATGCTGCGGTCGAGGCGCCGAAGGGCGAGTTCGGCGTCTACCTCGTCGCCGACGGCACCAACCGGCCCTACCGCGCCAAGATCCGCGCGCCGGGCTATCTTCACCTGCAATCGATGGACCACGTCGCCAAGGGGCACATGCTGGCCGATGTCGCGGCGATCATCGGCACGATGGACGTGGTCTTCGGAGAGATCGACCGGTGAGGCAGTCGATCCCCCTCCTGCTGGCGGCGGCGTTTGCCGCGCCGGTCGCGGCGGACACGCCGGAGAAGGCCGCGGCCTTCCTCGGCGCGATGCGCGCTGCCGGTTGCGCGATGTCGCTTGCAGACGCCGATGCGGGCGCCGAGGGGATCGGGATCGAACTTCACGAACTCGACGAGATCATCGACCTGCTCTATCTCGGAGGGCAGATCGATATCAACGACGAGGAGGGCATGACGCTCGCCGAGGGGCTCTGCGCCGCCGATCCGGCTGGGGACGAGTCGCTTTTCGCGCGGTTGCAGGCCGAGATCGACCTCGATGCGTTCACCGATCCCGGTCTTGCCGGCCTGCCCGAGATCGACCCGGCGCTCGGCGCGGGGTTCATCGGCGCGATCCGGGCCGGCAACTGCACGGTGCCGCAGGACAAGACCCCCGAGATACTCTCCGCGGCCGGCATGACCGAGCCCGAGGCGCGGGCCGCCTTCGCCGTTCTCTACGAGACCGGGCATGTCGTGCCGATCGGATCGTGGGACGCGTTCCGGCTGTCCGATGCGCTCTGCTCGGCCGATCCGGCGGGCGATGCGGCGCTCTTCGCGGCGGCGGCGAGCAACCGGCTGGCGGTGCCGGCGGCGCCCGTGGACCCCGACGCCGTGCTTGCCGAACGGTTCGGTCCCGAGGGGGTGCGCGTGGTGCTCGAATTCCTCGCCGATACGAGCGATTGCGTCCTCGACACCTCGGACCGGGCGGACACGGTCGACTCGGTCCTGGCCTTCCTCGCCTTCAACGTGACCGGCATCTACAACCTGCCGCCGGATTTCTCGCCCGAGGCCGAGGCCGAGCTGCGCGCGACGATCGAGCGGATGCTCGACGATCCCGGCCCGGCCTTTGCCGCCGAACCCGGGCGGCTGACCCTGATCGACTGTACACCCTGACCGGATGATGTGATGCTGCGCCGTCTCTACCCCGACCAACCCGAAAGCTTCGCCTTCACGCCCGCCAACCAGGAATGGGCGGAGGCGCAGATCAGCAAGTATCCCGAGGGCCGGCAGGCCAGCGCGATCATCCCGCTTCTGTGGCGCGCGCAGGAGCAGGAGGGGTGGCTCTCGCGCCCGGCGATCGAGCATGTGGCGACGATGCTGGACATGGCCTATATCCGCGCGCTCGAGGTGGCGACCTTCTACTTCATGTTCCAGCTGCAGCCGGTGGGCAGCCTGGCGCATGTCCAGGTCTGCGGCACGACCTCGTGCATGATCTGCGGCGCCGAGGACCTGATCGCCGTCTGCCGCGAGAAGATCGCGCCCAGGGCGCACCAGCTTTCGGCCGACGGGCGGTTCAGCTGGGAAGAGGTCGAGTGCCTGGGCGCCTGCGCCAACGCGCCGATGGCGCAGATCGGCAAGGACTATTACGAGGATCTCACCGCCGAGAGCTTCGCCAGGATCCTCGACGAGTTCGCCGCCGGGCGGGTGCCGAAGCCGGGGCCGCAGAACGGGCGCTTCGCGTCGGAGCCGGCGGGCGGGCCGACCAGTCTCGGGGGCAAGGCGAGCGAGAAGCACAACGGTTCGGTGGCGCTGGCGGTGACCTTGGGTGACACGATCAGGCGCATCGACGGCAGCGAGGTGCCGCTGGTCACGCCGTGGCTGGGCAAGGGGCGCGAGAGGCCGCGCAAGGGCGCCGCGACGAAGGAGCCGAAACCGGCCAACGGACTGAGGGTGGACGAAACCGGCGCGACCGTTCAGGAGGCGCCGGCCAAGACCCGCGCCAAGCCGAAGGCCGAACCGGCGGCGCCGGCCTCGGCCGAGCCGGAAACGCCACCGCCGACGCTCGAGGGGCCGCGCAAGGGGCGGGCCGACGACCTGAAGCGGATCAGCGGGGTCGGGCCGAAGCTCGAGGCGCTGCTCAACGAGATGGGTTTCTTCCATTTCGACCAGATCGCCGCCTGGACCGAGGCCGAGATCGCCTGGGTCGATGCGAAGCTCGAAGGATTCAAGGGACGCGCCACCCGGGACGACTGGGTGGGACAGGCCAAGGCGCTCGCCGCCGGTGGCGAGCCGGGCACCGACCAGAGTTGAGGGACGCGTGAGCCAGCGGAGCGAACAGGACAGGCGGCATGGCCGGCAGGTGCGCCAGGTGGCGGCGGTGCTCGTCATCACCATGGTCCTGTGGATGTTCCTGAGCTGGGCCGGCGGCTTCTACGGCTGGCAGCCGCGCTTCGCCTTCCTGTTCGACTTCCTGGCGCTCGCGGCCTTCGCCTGGGCGCTGATCGTAACCTTCCGTCTCTGGCGGGAACGCCGGAACAGCTGAGGACCGCACATGCTGAAGGACCAGGACCGCATCTTCACCAACATCTACGGGATGCAGGACCGTACGCTGAAGGGCGCGAAGGCGCGCGGCGCCTGGGACGGGACGGCCGCGATCATCGCCAAGGGCCGCGACTGGATCGTAAGCGAGATGAAGACTTCGGGCCTGCGCGGGCGCGGCGGCGCGGGCTTTCCGACCGGGCTGAAATGGTCCTTCATGCCGAAGGAAAGCGACGGGCGGCCGTCGTATCTCGTGGTCAATGCCGACGAGTCCGAGCCCGGCACCTGCAAGGACCGCGAGATCATGCGCCACGATCCGCACACGTTGATCGAGGGCTGCCTGATTGCGTCCTTCGCGATGGGGGCGCATGCCTGCTACATCTACATCCGCGGCGAATACATCCGCGAGCGCGAGGCGCTGCAGGCGGCGATCGACGAGGCCTATGACGCCGGGCTTCTGGGCAAGAACGCTGCGAAGTCGGGCTGGGATTTCGATCTCTACCTGCACCACGGCGCCGGCGCCTATATCTGCGGCGAGGAGACGGCGCTTCTGGAAAGCCTCGAGGGCAAGAAGGGCATGCCCCGGATGAAGCCGCCGTTCCCGGCGGGTGCCGGGCTCTACGGCTGCCCGACGACGGTGAACAATGTCGAGTCGATCGCCGTCGTGCCGACGATCCTGCGCCGGGGCGGCGCCTGGTTCGCCGGTTTCGGCCGGCCGAACAACGCCGGCACCAAGCTCTTCGCGATCTCGGGGCATGTGAACCACCCCTGCGTCGTCGAGGAGGCGATGTCGATCACCTTCGAGGAGCTGATCGAGACGCATTGCGGCGGCATCCGCGGCGGCTGGGACAACCTCAAGGCGGTGATCCCCGGCGGGTCGTCGGTGCCCTGCATCCGCGGCGAGGCGATGCGCGAGGCGATCATGGATTTCGATTACCTGCGCGACCAGAAATCCGGTCTGGGCACGGCGGCGGTGATCGTGATGGACAAGTCGACCGACATCATCAAGGCGATCTGGCGGCTGTCGAAGTTCTACAAGCACGAAAGCTGCGGCCAGTGCACCCCCTGCCGCGAGGGGACGGGCTGGATGATGCGGGTGATGGACCGGCTGGTGCGCGGCGAGGCCGAGATGGAAGAGATCGACATGCTCTGGGACGTCTCGAAGCAGGTCGAGGGGCACACGATCTGCGCGCTCGGCGATGCCGCCGCCTGGCCGATCCAGGGCCTGATCCGCAATTTCCGCGACGAGATCGAGGAGCGGATCCGCGCGCGTCAGCGCGGCCGCGTCTCGGCGGTGGCGGCCGAGTGAGCGGGGCCGGGATGATCCTTCACCGACATCTCCGCTCGGCCGTCCTGGCGCTCGCGCTTGCGCTGCCGACGGGCGTAGCGGTCGCGGCCGAGCCGCGCAACATGTCCCAGGAGGAGGCCAACGCGGCGGTGCGGGCGATGCCGGATCTCTACAACCCGCTCTTCACCGCGGCGGTGATCGCCTATGTCGTTCGCGGCTGTGACGACCTGCGCGGGCCCAGTCGCACGCAGCGCCGCGCGTATTTCCTGCCGGTCTATTTCAGCGCCCGTCGCGCCGGTTTTTCGCGCGCGCAGATCGAGGCTTTCGTCAACGATTCCGACGAGCAGGCCCGCATGCGGGGGCATGTCGAGCGGTTCCTCGAATCGCGCGGCGTGCGCCCGAGCGATTCCGCCGCGCTATGTGCCTTCGGCCGGCAGGAGATGGCCGCCGGCTCGGCCATCGGCCGGCGACTGAGTGAAAGGTAAGCCATGAGCGAGCTTCGCAAAATCATCATCGACGACCGCGAGGTCGAGGTCCCGCCGGCGATGACGCTGATCCAGGCCTGCGAGGAGGCCGGGATCGAGATCCCGCGCTTCTGCTATCACGAGCGG
>SLPP01000104.1 GCA_007131945.1 Paracoccaceae bacterium
GCCACCGGCACCGGCGCCGACAGGATCGCGCGGTTGATCGCCCGCATCGAGGTCTCCAGCCCGCCGGGCGTGTCCATGCGGATGATAACCAGCGCCGCGCCCTCCGCATGCGCGGTGTCGATGCCGCGGATCAGGTAGTCGGCGGTGGCCGGGCCGACCGCGCCGTCAAGCTCCAGAAGATGCGCGACGCGCCCCGCCGGCTCCTGCGCGACGAGGCCGATCGTCCCGGCGATCACCGCCAGGGCGGCGGCCAGGAGGCGCAGGGATCGCATCGCTTTACGCGCAGACAGCATGGCTCGCTCCGGTTCTTTCGCGTCACTATACAAGTTAGGCGATGAAGCGTCGATTGCGAGTGACGCGCAAGTTGCAATGATCGCGATCGCGCGATTGCATCCGGATTGAACCGGCGCGCCGGCCCGCTAGACTGGCCCGGCCCGCCAGAATGGCACGGCCCGCCAGAATGGCCCGACGCGACGAGGACGCCATGCCCGCCAACCCGATCACCCCCACCGTGCCCTTCGACCGCGACGGCAAGCATCACGGCTTCCTGCGCCTGCCGCATTCGCGCAACGAAAGCGCCTGGGGCGCGATCATGATCCCGATCTGCGTGATCCGCAACGGCGAGGGGCCGACGGCGCTTCTGACCGGGGCCAATCACGGCGACGAATACGAGGGGCCGATCGCGCTGCAGGCGCTGGCGCAGGAGATCGCGCCCGAGCGCATCCGCGGCCGCGTCATCCTCGTGCCCTACATGAACTACCCCGCCTTCCGCGCCGCCACCCGCGTCTCGCCGATCGACCAGGTCAACCTCAACCGCGCCTTCCCCGGCGCGCCCGACGGCTCGGCGACGCAGAAGATCGCCAATTTCTTCAACGACACGCTGGTGCCGATGGCGGACCTGGTGCTCGACTACCATTCGGGCGGCAAGACGCTCGACTTCCTGCCCTTCGCCTGCGCGCATCACCTCGACTCGGTCAGCCAGCAGGAGGCCTGCCTCGAGGCGGTGCGCGCCTTCAACGCCCCCTACACGCTGATGCTGCGCGAGATCGACGATGTCGGCATGTACGACACGGCGGTGGAATCGCAGGGCAAGGTCTTTGTCACCACCGAGCTCGGCGGCGGCGGCACGGCGACCGCGCGCTCGGCGCGGATCGCCACGCGCGGGGCGCGCAACGTGCTGGTCCATGCCGGCATCCTCGATGGCGAGCTCGAGCTCGGGCGCAGCGTGATGCTCGATATGCCGGCCGACGACTGCTACCATTTCGCCACCTCCGAGGGGCTGGTCGAGCCGCTCGTCGATCTGGGCGAGACGGTGGCGGCCGGCGACCCCCTCGCCCGCGTCTGGCCCGCCGACCGCACCGGGCTCGAACCGATCGTCTACCGCGCCCAGCGCGCCGGCGTGCTGGCGGCGCGGCATTTCCCGGGGCTGGTCCAGACCGGCGACTGCCTGGCGGTGATCGCGACGGCGATGGAGGGCGCCTGATCCCGCGCCCGCCGCCGCCGACGCCAGCCGCTGGCAAAGGTTTCATTGCGGTTAATGACGCCGGATTATGCTTAAAATACAATTGGTTGCGCAAGCGCACAAGATTGTGCACCCCCGGCCGACGACGCCGCGCGCGGCCCCGGATCGGGCCGGCGCCGGCGGCCCCTTGCGCCGCCCCCGCCCGCGCGCCATCCTGACCCGACCACGATCACGGGGGGCCTCCATGACCATCCATATCGGCGCCGAACCCGGCCAGATCGCCGAGACCGTGCTCATGCCGGGCGATCCCTTGCGCGCGCGCTGGGCGGCCGAGACCTTCCTCGAGGGGGCGGAACTGGTCAACGAGGTGCGCGGCATGCTCGGCTATACCGGCCGCTGGCGCGGCCACCGGGTGACGATCCACGGCTCGGGCATGGGCATGCCGTCGCTCTCGATCTACGCCAACGAACTGATCCGCGACTACGGCGCGCGGACGCTGATCCGCATCGGCTCGGCCGGCGCGATGCAGGACCGCGTGAAGCTGCGCGACCTGGTGCTGGCGATGACCGCGAGCACGATCTCCACCCCCTCGCGCGGTAGCTTCCGCGAGATGAACTTCGCCCCCTGCGCCGATTTCGCCCTGCTTTCCGCCGCCCACTGCGCCGCCGCCGCGCGCGGGCTGCCGGTCCATGCCGGCGGCATCTACTCGGCCGATGTCTTCTACGACGACCGCCCCGACCTGAACGAGGTGCTCACCCGCCACGGCACGCTCTGCGTCGAGATGGAGGCGGCCGAGCTCTACACCGTCGCCGCCCGCCACGGCGCCCGCGCGCTCGCCGTGCTGACCGTCTCGGACCACCTGCTGACCGGCGAGCACCTGCCCTCGGCCGAACGCGAGACGGGATTCGCCGCCATGGTCGAGATCGCGCTCGAGGCCGCCTTCGCCTGACGCGAGGTCACGCCCGCCCCGACGCGGGGTCAGCCGCCCGGCGCCCTTGACCGCGCCCGCCCGCGCCGCGACCTTTTCCATGCCGACAGACCGGAGGAGTGCCATGCCGGAAGGATCGCCCGTGCACACGGCCCCCGCCCC
>SLPP01000305.1 GCA_007131945.1 Paracoccaceae bacterium
CGGGCACCGGTCATTCGCCGGCGAGATCGGCGCGAACGCGATCTGGCGGGATCCAAGCGGGCTGGTGCTGCATGCCGGGCCGCGGGCGGAGTTCGGCGATGCGCGGTTCATGCGGACTTATTTCGGGGTGACGCCGTCCGAGGCAATGGCTTCGGGGCTGGAAGAATTCCGGCCCGGCCGCGACACCTTTGCCATCGGCTTCGAGATCGGCGCCTACCAGCCGCTGAGCGCCGACTGGGGCATCACCGCCTCGCTGCGCTATAACCGGCTGCGGGGGGATGCCGCCCGCTCGCCGATCGTGCGGCTGGGCAGTCGCGACCAGATGACGGCGCGGCTGGGCCTGACTCGGCATTTCACCTTGCGGTTCTGAAGCGGCATTCGACGGTCGGGTTCGGAAAGCCCGCAGCTACCGGCCGACAATGCAACCCGTGAGGGCAGGGCGCCTCATGACGCCCCGCTCTCTGGTTCTGGCCGACGGCGTTACGCGGCCTGCGCGAGGTTGCGCAGCACGTAGTGCAGAACGCCGCCGTGCTTGACGTAGTCGACCTCGATCTCGGTGTCGATGCGGCACTTGAGCGTGATCGTCTTCGTGCTGCCATCGGCGTAGGTGATCGTGCAGGGCACCTCGGAGAGCGGCTTGATGTCGTCGCCCAGCCCCTCGATCGAGATCTCCTCGTCGCCGGTGAGCTTCAGCGACTTGCGGGTGTCGCCGCCGGTGAACTCGAACGGGATCACGCCCATGCCGACGAGGTTCGAACGGTGGATGCGCTCGAAGCTCTCGGCGATCACGGCCTTGACGCCGAGGAGGTTCGTGCCCTTCGCCGCCCAGTCGCGGCTGGAGCCGGCGCCGTATTCCTGCCCGCCGATGACGACGAGCGGCACGCCCTTTTCCTGCCAGGCCATCGCGGCGTCATAGATCGAGGTCTGGGCGCCGTCGGGGCCCTTGGTGTAGCCGCCCTCGACCCCGTCGAGCATCTCGTTTCGGATACGGATATTGGCGAAGGTGCCGCGCATCATCACTTCGTGGTTGCCCCGGCGCGAGCCGTAGCTGTTGAAGTCCCGCGGCTGGACCTGGCGTTCGACGAGGTACTCGCCCGCCGGCGTGGACGGCTTGAACGAGCCCGCGGGCGAGATGTGGTCGGTGGTGATCATGTCGCCCAGAAGCGCGAGGATGCGCGCGCCCTTGATCGGCTCGATATGCCCCTTCTCCTTCGACATGCCCCGGAAATAGGGCGGATTCTGGATGTAGGTCGAGCTTGCCGGCCAGTCATAGGTCTCGGTGTCGGGGGTCCGCACGCTCTGCCAGTGCGCGTCACCCTTGAAGACATCGGCGTACTTGGTCCGGAACGCCTCGCGCGTGACGGTCTTCTCGACAAGCTCGGCGATCTCCTTCTGGCTGGGCCAGATGTCCTTGAGATAGACGGGATTGCCGTCACGGTCCTTGCCGAGCGGCTCGCGCGTGATGTCGACATTCATGTCGCCGACGAGCGCGTAGGCCACCACGAGCGGCGGCGATGCGAGGTAGTTGGCGCGCACGTCGGGGCTGATGCGGCCCTCGAAGTTGCGGTTGCCCGACAGCACCGAGGTGGCGATCAGGTCGTAGTCGTGGATGCATTTCGAGATCTCGGGCGCCAGCGGGCCCGAATTGCCGATGCAGGTGGTGCAGCCGTAGCCGACGAGGTTGAAGCCGATCGCGTCGAGATCCTCCTGCAGCTCGGCCGCTTCCAGATAGGCCGAGACGACCTGGCTGCCGGGTGCGAGCGAGGTCTTGACCCAGGGCTTGCGGTTCAGCCCCTTCTCGCGCGCCTTGCGGGCGAGGAGCCCGGCGCCGATCATCACGTAGGGGTTCGAGGTGTTGGTGCAGGAGGTGATCGAGGCGATCACGATCGAGCCGTCGTGGAGCTGGTAATGGCCGTCCTCCGTCGGCACGTAGCCGCGGGCGTGGTGGCCTTCCTCGCCGGGGATTTCCTGCGGCTCGGGCGCGCCGCCCTCACCCTCCCAGCGCACCTCGTCCTTGGCGTTGGCGTCCTTGCCCTCGCGCTGGCCCTTCACATAGGCGGTGAAGGCGCGCGCGGCCTTGTCGAGCGCGATGTAGTCCTGCGGCCGCTTGGGGCCGGAGATCGCCGGCACGATCGTGCCCATGTCGAGCTCCAGCGTATCAGTGTAGACCGGCGCGTAGTCCGGGCCGCGCCAGAGGCCGTTTTCCTTGGCATAGGCCTCGACCAGCGCGACGCGCGCCTCGTCCCGGCCGGTCTGGCGCAGGTAGCGCAGCGTCTCGTCGTCGATCGGGAAGAAGCCGCAGGTGGCGCCGTATTCGGGGGCCATGTTGGCGATCGTCGCACGGTCGGCGAGCGGCAGGTGGTCGAGCCCCTCGCCGTAGAATTCGACGAACTTGCCGACGACGCCCTTCTTGCGCAGCATCTCGACGACCTTGAGGACGAGGTCGGTGCCGGTCGTGCCCTCGACCATCGCGCCGGTGAGCCTGAAGCCGACGACCTCGGGGATCAGCATCGAGATCGGCTGGCCGAGCATCGCCGCCTCGGCCTCGATCCCGCCGACGCCCCAGCCGAGGACGGCGAGGCCGTTGACCATCGTGGTGTGGCTGTCGGTGCCGACCAGCGTGTCGGGATAGGCCACCGTCTGGCCGTTCTGGTCGGTATCGGTCCAGACGGTCTGGGCGAGGTATTCGAGGTTCACCTGGTGGCAGATGCCGGTGCCGGGGGGGACGACGCGGAAATTGTCGAACGCCTTCTGCCCCCATTTGAGAAAGGTGTAGCGCTCCATGTTGCGCTCGTATTCGCGATCGACATTAACCTGGAAGGCGCGGGGATTGCCGAATTCGTCGATCATCACCGAATGGTCGATGACGAGGTCGACCGGGTTCAGCGGGTTGATCTTCTGCGCGTCGCCGCCGAGCGCCACGATTCCGTCGCGCATCGCGGCGAGGTCGACGACGGCGGGCACGCCGGTGAAGTCCTGCATCAGCACGCGCGCCGGGCGATAGGCGATCTCGCGCGGGTTCCTACCGCCCTTCGCCGCCCAGTCGGCAAAGGCGCGGATGTCGTCGGTGGTGACCGTCGTGCCGTCCTCGAAGCGCAGCATGTTCTCCAGCACAACCTTCAGCGCCGCCGGCAGGCGGCTGAAATCGCCCAGACCCGCGGCCTCGGCGGCGGGGATGGAGTAGTAGGCGACGGTCTCGCCACCCGCGCTGAGCGACTTGCGCGTTCCGGCGCTGTCCTGGCCGACGATGATGGGCATCTCACTGGCTCCCTTCTGGCAAACAGAGGTTTCGCTGCGGCTCTCTAGCCTTTTCCGAACCGCTCGATCAAGGGGTTCGAAACGTCTTGTATACCATTGTGCACCGAATGTCGAGCAACCTTGCACGGGGGTGATGACCGGTCACAAGCGGGTGTAAGCGGGCGCCCGACGCTTGCCCGCGCTTGCATCGGGTCTTTCATGGCTGGCATTAAGAGCGCAGGCAAAGGAGTGCTTGATGGTCCCCGGCGCGACAGATCCGACCGACGCCAGCCCTGGGCGATGCGGCCAGCGCCGGTCGTCGGCGATTCGCGCCTCGTCGCTGCTGGCCTGGCTGGCGGGCGCCTTCTTCATGGCGCCAGCTGCGGCGCAGGTCTCGCTGCCCGGCACCGGCTTCGAGCGCCAGGTGGTGCTGGAACTCTTCACCTCGCAGGGCTGCGCCGCCTGTCCACCCGCCGACGCGATGCTGGCGCAACTCGCCATGCGCGAGGATGTCATCGCGCTGGCGCTGCATGTCGACTACTGGGACTATATCGGCTGGGCCGATACCTTCGCGCTGCCCGAAAACACCGAGCGGCAGAAACGCTACGCGCGGCGCAACGGCCATTCGACGATCTACACCCCGCAGGTGATCATCAACGGCGCCGACGTGATCGAGGGGTTTCGTGTCATGCAGGTGATGAACGCGATCGACCTGCATCGCCGCAGCCCGGCGCCGATCGTGCTCGAACTGAGCCGCGCCGCGAGCGGCGCGCTGGAGATCCGGGCGCGACGCAACGACCGCGCCAACGAGACGCCGCCGGTGGCATCGCGCGCGGCGCAGGACGGGGGCGAGGGTGTCTTCTCGGCGCGGGCGCATGCCGCCCCGGACCCGAACGAGCGCCTGGCGCTGCACCTGATCCGTTACATTCCCAGCGCATCGGTCGACATCGAATCGGGCGAGAATGCCGGGCGCCGGGGCGAGTACCACAACATCGTCACCAGCTGGCAGAAGATCGCCACCTGGGACATGCGCGCGCCGCTGGAGATGTCGGTACAGGTCGAGGGCACCGATCCGCTGGTCGTCGTCGTGCAGGAACGCGGTCTGGGCGAGATCGTGGCGGCGGCACGGTTGCGCTGAAGAGGCCGTCTTCGGTCTCGGGTTCCGGGCTGCCGGTCGCTCGCCCAGGGCCCTGGGCCTCAGGCGGCGAGCGCGATACACTCGATCTCTATTCGCGCGTCAAGCGCCAGCGCCGCGACCGCCATGCCCGAGCGGGCGGGAAGGTGGCGGAGGAAATACTCGCGGTAGATGTCGTTGAAGCGCCGGAAGTCGCCGATATCGGCGAAATAGACCGTGCAGCGGATCACGCGGTCGAGCGAGCTGCCCGCCATCTCGAGCGCCTCGCGCATGTAGTCGAGCGCCTAGCGCGCCTCGGCCTCGAGCCCGCCCTCGACAAGCCGCATCTCGCCACGCCGGTGGCCGACCTGACCCGAGACATAGACCGTGTCGCCCACGCGGACCGCGGAGGAGAACGGCAGCTCGGGCGGCAGCGAGTCGAGCCGAAAGATCTGAAGATCGCGCGCCCCGTCCGCCATGTCCGACACCCCGTCCCGACCCTGCTGCCTGGCAGAGGATGCTGCAAGCAGGACGATGACGCACGCGGAATGAACGGGCCGCGTGCCGCAGGGACCGGGGATCGCGGCGCCCCGGTCGGCGGCGGCAGAGCGGGCTCGAAACCGGCCTTACAGGGATGGGTCGGCGCCGGCGGACTCCTTGTCGGCGTTCTTCCAGCGCCGGTGCATCCACAACCACTGGTCCATATGCGCGCGCACCTGTGCGGCAATGCTGTCGTTGAGCGCCTGGGTCATCTTGCGCGGATCGCCGTGCGGGATCGGCGCCTCGGCCCAGATGCGGAAGCTCACCCCGTCCGGCTGGCGGATGCAGTAGCCGGGAATCAGGTCGGCATCGAACTTGAGCGCCAGTTCCGCGGCCGAGAGCGCGGTGCGGGCGGGCTTGCCGATGAAGTCCATTGTCT
The DNA here is from genome assembly GCA_007131945.1 of Paracoccaceae bacterium. Lineage (GTDB taxonomy): Bacteria > Pseudomonadota > Alphaproteobacteria > Rhodobacterales > Rhodobacteraceae > Pararhodobacter. The sequence continues at coordinate 5,271 of SLPP01000305.1, forward strand.
CGCCGCGCTTGACGTAGTGATCGATCACCAGCGCCAGCATCCCGCCGCCGCGCAGATGCTGCAGCATGCCGGCGAGCCCCTCGCGCCCGCGCGGAAAGAGCGGCGTGCCGATTGCCTCCATCGCCGCGACGTAGCGGCGGTTGAAGGCGGGATTGGCCATCGGCATGTAGAGCGCGCCCAGCGGATAGCCCCGCGCCAGAAGGGCGGCGCGCGCCACGTCGTAGTTCCCCAGATGCGCGGTGGCGATGACGACCGGGCGCCGCGCGTCGTGCGCGGCCTCGAGCGCCGGCACGCCTGGACCCTCGAGCGGCGCCGTGCGCGCCTGCACGACCAGTTCCGCGCCCGAGAAGAGCTCGATCAGCGCCCGACCGAAATTCTCGGGCACGACGCGAGCGAGGCGCTCGACCTCGGCAGCGGGAAGGTCGGGAAAGACATGGGCGAGGTTCGCCCGCACCCGTCGCCGCCAGCCGATCACCGGGGCGACGAGGCGCGAGACGATCCGGCCCGTCATCCGCACCCGGTGGCGATAGGGCAGGCACAGCATGACCGCGATCAGAAGGCCGATCATCCGGTCCTGCAGGCGGTGGCGCAGCGATGCAGGCGCGGTGCCCTTCGCCCCTCGCGGTTTCAGCTTCCTGGGCATGCGCTCGCCCCGTCTCTGCGCGCGTCGGAATGGCCTTCGCTTCTATCCCGGTGCGCGGCCCGCCGGCAAGCGGCGGCGGTCCGGCGGGCGGACCGGAAAAGAACGGCGCCCCTTCCGGCGGGAAAGGGCGCCATGAAAACCGGTCGGGCGCGGCGGCCCGGAGCGTCAGGCGGCTTCGGAGATGAACTTCACCGCGTCGCCGAAGGTCTGGATGTTCTCGGCCGCGTCGTCGGGGATCTCGATGCCGAATTCCTCCTCGAAGGCCATGACCAGTTCGACCGTATCGAGGCTGTCGGCGCCCAGGTCGTCGATGAACGAGGCGTTGTCGGTGATCTTCTCCTCGTCGACGCCGAGATGCTCGACCACAATCTTCTTCACGCGCTCTGCGATGTCGCTCATGTCTTGTCCTCGTCTGTTTCGGCGGTACCCGCCGTTCTGTCTGCTGCCCCTGACAGGCTCTGCGGGCCAAACCGTCTTCCGCGTGGACCCTGACCAGAGGGGGCAGGCCCCGGCCCGATCAGCGCCGCCTATAGCATAGTCATGCGGCTTGGCAAACGCTTTCGCAAGAGGCGGATTCCGGCTCAGATCATCGCCATGCCGCCATTGACATGCAGCGTCGCGCCGGTGACGTAGCCGGCCTCGTCGCTGGCCAGATAGAGCACGGCGGCGGCGATTTCCTCGGGGCGACCCATGCGGCCGGCGGGAATCTGCGCATCGATCCGCGCCTTCTGCTCGTCGCTCAGCTTGTCCGTCATCGCCGTGGCGATGAAGCCCGGGGCGACGGCGTTGGCGGTGATTCCGCGGCTCGCCACCTCGGCGGCGATGGACTTGGTCAGCCCGATCAGCCCGGCCTTGGCGGCGGCATAGTTCGCCTGGCCGGGATTGCCGGTCGCCCCGACGATCGACGAGATGTTGACGATCCGCCCCCAGCGCGCCTTCATCATCGGCCGCATCACCCCGCGGCAGAGCCGCATCGCCGCGGTGAGATTGACGTCGATCACCGCCTGCCAGTCGGCATCGGACATGCGCATGAAGATCTGGTCTCGGGTGATGCCGGCATTGTTGACCAGGATGTCGAGCCCGCCCATCGCCTCGGTTGCGGCCTTGGGCAGGCCTTCGACGATGTCGAAATTCGACAGATCGCAGGGCAGGACATGGGCGCGGTCGCCGAGCTCGGCGGCCAGCGCGTTCAGCGGCGCCTCGCGCGTGCCCGAGAGCCCCACCGTCGCGCCCGCCCCGTGCAGCGCCCGCGCGACCGCGGCGCCGATGCCGCCCGACGCGCCGGTGATCAGCGCGCGTCTTCCGGTAAGATCGAACATGTTTCCCCCCGTTTGCCCGGTGCCGCGCTTCTAGCAGCGGCGACGGGTTTGTGCCAGTCATGCGGGGAGGGAGGCTGCGATGATCGAGGCGATGCGGCAGGAGGCAAGGCAGCTCTTCGAGGTCGCGGTGGCGGCGGCTGATCCGGGTCGGGCGACGCGGCGCGCATTGGCGGCGGCGCCGGTGACGGGTGCGCGGGTCTGGGTCGTTGCCGTCGGCAAGGCCGCGTGGGCGATGGCGGCGGCGGCGCTCGAGGCGCTGGACCGGCCCGTCACCGGGGCGATCGTTGTGACCAACGCCGAGAATGCCGCGCCGCTGGCGGGGGCCGAGGTTCATGTTGCGGGCCATCCGGTGCCGGATGCGGGCGGGCTGCGCGCGTCCGAGGCGGTCGAGGCGATGCTGGCGCGGACCGGACCGGGCGACGTGGTGCTGGCGCTGATCTCGGGCGGCGGCTCGGCGCTCCTGCCGGCGCCGGTCGCGGGCGTCACGCTCGACGACAAGGCGGCGGCGAGCCGGTTGATGCTGGGGGCGGGGCTCGACATCACCGAGATGAACTCCGTCCGGCAGCACCTGTCGCGGCTGAAGGGCGGGGGGCTGGCGCAGGCGGCGGCGCCGGCGCGGGTGGTGGCGCTGATCCTGTCGGACGTGATCGGCGACGATCTGCGGGCGATCGCCTCGGGCCCGACGGTGGCGCCGATCTGTTCGCGGAGCGCGGCGCGCGCGCTGCTGCAAGATCGGGGCCTGTGGGAGCCGATGCCGGCCTCGGTTCGGGCTGCACTGGAGCGGGAGGGCGATGACGCGCCGCCGCCCGCGGCCGAAAACAGGCTGATCGGCTCGAACCGGATGTCGCTCGACGCGATGGTCGCGGAATCGGGCGCGGAGATCTGGTCGGACCGACTGACCGGCGACGTGGGCGACGCGGCCGACTGGCTGGTCGGCCGCATCCGCGCGGCGCCGCCGGGGCGGGCGCCGGCCCTGTGCGGCGGCGAGACGACGGTGAGCCTGCGCGGTCAGGGCAGGGGCGGGCGCAACCAGGAACTGGCGCTGCGGGTGGCCGCCGGGATGGCGGGCGTCGCGCGACCCTGGGTCTTCCTTTCGGGAGGGACGGACGGGCGCGACGGGCCGACCGAGGCCGCGGGCGGGCTGGTCGACGGCGGCACGCTCGAACGGATCGCGGCGGCGGGCGGCGACTGGCGGGCGCTGCTCGAGGATAACGACAGCCATCGCGCGCTGGGGCTCTCGGGCGACCTGCTGGTCACCGGCGGGACGGGTACCAATGTCGCCGATGTCCAGATCGTGATCCTCGGCTGACGGGCGGGCACTCGCCCGCGGGGCGAGCGCGGGCTTTTCGCGCGCGGAAAGTGTGTGTATCAGGCGGGAAACAACGGGATCGGAGGTCGCAATGCGCCGCGTAGTCGTCACCGGGCTGGGAATGGTCACGCCGCTCGCCTGTGGGGTCGAGGCGACCTGGGCGCGCCTGCTGGCCGGCGAATCGGGCGCCGGCCCGATCACGCGCTTCGACGCAAGCCATCTGGCCACGACCTATGCCTGCGAGATCCCGCGAGGCGACGGCTCGGACGGCAGCTTCAACCCCGACGACTGGATGGAGCCGAAGGAGCGCCGAAAGGTCGACGAGTTCATCCTCTACGGCATGGCGGCGGCGCAGCAGGCGGTCGAGGATGCCGGCTGGATGCCCGAGGACGAGGAGAGCCGTCTGCGCACGGGCGTGATGATTGGCTCGGGCATCGGCGGGCTGAGCACGATCGCCGAGACGGCGCTCCTGATCCGCGATCGCGGGCCCAAACGCGTCTCGCCCTTCTTCATACCGGGCGCGCTGATCAACCTGATCTCGGGGCAAGTGAGCATCCGCTACGGGTTCAAGGGGCCGAACCACGCGGTCGTGACGGCCTGTTCGACCGGCGCGCATGCCATCGGTGACGCGGCGCGGCTGATTGCCTTCGGCGATGCCGACGTGATGGTCGCGGGGGGCGCGGAAAGTCCGATCAGCGAGATCGGGATCGCCGGGTTCAATGCCTGCAAGGCGCTGTCGACGAAGCGCGCCGACAATCCCAGGGCCGCGAGCCGGCCCTATGACGCCGACCGCGACGGCTTCGTCATGGGCGAGGGAGCGGGGATCGTCGTGCTGGAGGAATACGAGCACGCCCGGGCGCGCGGCGCGAAGATCTATTGCGAGGTCCTGGGCTACGGGCTCTCGGGAGACGCCTATCACATCACAGCGCCCAGCGAGGACGGCGATGGCGGGTTCCGATCGATGTCGGCGGCGCTGAAGAACGCGGGGCTGGAGCCTTCGGCGATCGACTACATCAACGCGCATGGCACCTCGACCATGGCCGATACGATCGAACTGGGCGCGGTCGAGCGGCTGCTGGGCAACGCGGCGGGCAAGGCGACGATGAGTTCGACGAAATCCTCGATCGGGCATCTGCTGGGCGCGGCCGGCGCGGTCGAGGCGATCTTCTGCGTCCTTGCCATCCGCGACCAGAAGGCGCCGCCGACGATCAACCTGGACAACCCGGCCGTCGAGACGGCGCTGGATCTCGCCCCGCACAGCGCGCGCGAACGCGAGATCAACGTCGCGCTGTCGAATTCCTTCGGCTTCGGCGGTACCAATGCGAGCCTTCTCATGGGGCGGGTCCGCGACTGATGTGGAAGCACGTCGTCGCCAATGTCCTGACCTTGCTGATCGTCGGCTTCGTCGTTCTCGGTGGCGTGCTGGCGATGGGGCAGCGCACATTCTACGCCGAGGGGCCGCTCGAGCAGGCGATCTGCCTGCGGGTGGAGCCGGGTGCGAATCTGCGCGCGGTGACCCGGTCGCTCGAGCGGCAGGAGGCAATCTCCAGCCCGATGCTGTTCCGGATCGGCGCGCAGTATACCGAACGCGACGACCGGCTGCGATTCGGCTCGTACCTCATCGAGCCCGGCGCCTCGATGGACCAGATCCTCGACATCGTCA